>JAFDGZ010000165.1 GCA_019309045.1 Deltaproteobacteria bacterium
TGAATGCACCTTGTTGGCCAATGCTGATAGTCATTCCCTTGATAGCTGCATTCAGGTCCGACTTTGACAGCTCCGCAGCAAACTCCTGTTGAAATCGCACCTGCTCTGGAAATGGTTCCCCAAAATTTTCACAACTGCTCCTGACATCTCCGGATGAAGCAGTTATTGCCGCTCTGTTATTTTCGGCCAGCGACCCTCCATCGGCTGATTGTCGCTCGAACATTGTTTTTAACAACCGCCGACATTCTGCAACCTCCGGGTGGTCAACACCAAGATGCTTTTCCTTGGAATTGGCCATAGCGCGCTTGTTGCTAGCGAGTCTTTTCAAGACCAGACTATGAATAGACTTTGTTGAATTGGGCCTCTCGCCCCTTGGGTCGCCATGAGCCCCTTTTTGTTTCTCATGCCCTGCAGCTGCTTCAACAGAATTAGCTTGAGAATAGTATACCAGGGCAAGATTTTTCTGTGATTCTGCCACCCGCAGGTCATCAGAGCCAAAAGTATTTGTTGCCAGTTCAAGAGCCTGTTCCGCGGGTTTCACAGCGGCCACATACCAACCCTGCTGATGGAAGGCAATCACTCGTGCATTCAATTGTCGCCATTTCTCTACATAGTCCACCCCTAAACCTCCCTTAGCACTCTGTGACTATTCATAATCTGGAATTTCTCACCGGGGTTGTCCTCTCCTGGCGGCTTCTCAGCCTCAGGCCGCACTGTTTGCTGGCAACAGTGCGGCGACTGCCGCATCTTGCCTTCGGCACTGTCGCACTACACAGGTGATCACAAAGTATTCCTCTTTCCCAGCCTCCACCTTCCCCCGGGAACTATTCCTCACTGTTCCTCAAACAATGCAGCCTCACGCACCTTGTAGAGCGTCAAGGTTAATCAAGCAATAACAGTGCCAGTTCGCCCGGAAGTACAGAGAGAAAATGGTATAGAGATGAGATAATTAGCCTGGAAGAGATATGAGAACATGGAAAAGGCGAGCCGAGCTATAGCATAGCTCGCATCTGGAGAAAGATAGCGGTTACCGATGTACGCCTGAGGCAACTGTAAAATAGGCGGCCGCTCGGCCATACGGCTTTCCAAGCCTGGTCTCCCCCGGCTAGCGATCGCCGCAGGGTGCCATTGTCCCAGCCAAAAACATTGGCCCCAGACACCGAGAACTCGACAAATGCAGCCCACTCCATAACAGCCTTTAACCATAGAAGGCTGGCCATGGCTTGAGGAATCGCTGCTGCCGCTTCACGACTCTGTGAAAGGAGCCTGGCGCTGCCCTGGGCAGGTACACCAACCGGGCTCACTGCAAGGGCAGCGACGCGCCTGTCGGCAATCAGCTGCGGCTACGGCAGAAAAGACGCCCACGCTCATGCACCCCTGAGGTAACGCACATCCTGACCGTAGCCCCTGCCTCCTGCTGATTGCGGCAACATGCATTCACCTGGAAAGATTCTGCTCTGATCTTATTGAAGTTCTGCCGGTTTCTCCTCATAAAGATGTATGTCGCGCTGTGGGAAGGGAATTGATATGCCCTCTTCATCGAAACGCCTTTTTACAGTCTCTGTTGTGTCAAAATAAACATTCCAATAGTCTGCCGTCTTTACCCACGGCCGAACCACAAAATTAACGCTGCTGTCCGCCAGTTCTGACACAGCAATCGTCGGTGCTGGGTCTTTGAGCACTCGCTCGTCCTGCGCTAGAATACCCTGCAGAACCTGTCTCACCTTCTTGAGGTCGTCGCCGTAGCCCACACCTATTACCATATCCACTCGCCTGGTATCCTTGGCGGAATAATTGATGATGTTGTCTCCCATAAGCTTGGCGTTCGGCACTATTATGGTCTTATTGTCAGGGGTAGTGAGCTGAGTAGTGAAAATCTGGATCTCTGCAACTACCCCAGCAACGCCGGCGGCTTCAACATAGTCGCCTGCCTTCAATGGTCTGAAGAGAATCATCAGAACTCCAGCAGCAAAATTTGCCAGAGACCCCTGCAAGGCAAGACCGATTGCCAGGCCAGCGGCACCGATGACGGCAATGAATGAAGTTGTCTGGACTCCCAGTTGGTTTATCGCCGCAATGACCACAAACGTCAACAGTGCCACATAGGTAAGGTTTCCAATAAAGGATATCAGGGTAGCATCAACATTGCTCCTGGTCATCATTCTCTCAACGAAATTTTTCAGTGCCTTGGCGATCCAGCGTCCTACAACAAGGATGATAATCGCCGCCAGGATCCTGATGCCGTAAAAAGCGGCGAATTCCTGTAATCTTGGTAGAATGGTGCTAAAATCCATGCATTCCTCCCTTTCCTTTCAAGCCTTTTGGTTCTTGTTGTCTCTAGTTAGTCCCGAAATTGCTCCCAGATCTGAGCGACTGCGGTGGCGATTCCCATGAGCAGCAGAGCAATATAAGTACGGCAAGAAATTAACCTCGCTTCTTGGGAATCTTTCGATACCAACTGACTGGTTCACTACAAATACTACAGCTGTAAAGGGGTACCTCTATCACAGTGGAACCGCAGTATAAACAGACAAAGTAATCCACCGGGTTTTTCTCGAATTCTCTCACCAGGAATCTAAAAAATATGCCGGAGTATTTCACTATTTGAGAAATATGTTCTCGATGCTGCTGGTGCGATTCCAGAGCATATTTACAATACCGCAGAGCCTTCTCATAATTTTCGTGCTGCAGATGTTTCAGAAGCTCTGGATACTTGTAATCTATCAACTGCAGCTCATGTTTTGCTGCTCTTCTGATATTTTTTTTCGTGGTGGCAACATTGACTTCCAGTCCTTTCCACACGGGCGCGGCCTTATCCAGCTCAACAAAGCATTTGGAAAAGTTGTCTGCATGGATTTTTTCCGATATGGCAAACGCTGTAAAAAGGTAGGCAATATTGTGATATTTTTCAGAATCAGCCTTTTTGCTGAAGGCCACATAGTTATGGTGCGCCTCCATTTCTGTGTCATAAGCATCTTTGAGAGCAGCTAATGTGAGAGGAAAGTGGCCTGCCGCTGCAACCGCCTCAAGTTTCAGCAGCTCCCTGCTCAACAGAAGCAGCATCAGGGCAAGGCCACTCTTCTTGAGAAACTGCCTCCTGGTCACTGCTGAGTCTTTATCGGTAACTGCCTCTTCGGTCATTACGTGGGTATCTTCTCACCCTGATTATCGAGATTGGTGCTGACTGTTGCTGAACAAAGCAGCTGGCGGGTCAATGACTGAAGCGAACTCTATCACAGCAGGGACAAAAGGGTCAAACATAAAAGCTCAATCCGATTGGCTGCTGAATCGGGGTCAATGAAATCAGGGCCTTTGTCTCAGGCCCTGTGTCCCTCTTGAATTCACTGTGATCAACCAGGAGATAGGCACCGGCACCATGAAGCAAGCCGGTAAAGTATAAACTCGCGTAAATAGCCACTGTAGCTCAGTTAATAGCTGCCGAGAATCTTGAGATAATCTGTCTTGGCTTCCAGCTCCACCAGCACCGGCTTGAAGGAGTTAGCGTCCACGTCTGCCTCCAGATCCACGTAGAACATATACTCCCAGGGCTTGCCGTGGATAGGCCGAGATTCCAATTTGACCAGGTTGACCTGGTGATCAGCGAACACCTTGAGCACGTTGAAC
>JAFDGZ010000166.1 GCA_019309045.1 Deltaproteobacteria bacterium
CCGGTGGGGCTGCTGTGGGCTGCCAACCACGCTCCAGAGCCTTCTTCAGGTCAGCACCCTCATCCACACCCCCCATGTATTCGGACTTCTGCTGATAGATTTCCCTTGCCTCATCCGGACTGGCAACGATGTGAGGTGTGAGGAAGATGAGAAGATTGGTGCGTCTCGTTGTCTGACTTTCCGAACGAAAAAGCCAGCCCAGGGTGGGCAAGTCTCCGAGGCACGGCACCTTGGTGACCGAAGATTCTGTGTCGTCTCCCAGCAAGCCGGCAATCACCACGGTGTTGCCGTCCTGGACAGCCACGTTGGTTTCTGCCGTGCGCTTCCTGGTTGTGGGGGCCAGCACCACCTGGTCCTGCCCTGCCACCTGGGTTTGCTGCACCACCCGGCTCACTTCCTCGAAGATCTTGAGCTTGACAAAGCGTTTCTCATTTATCTGCGGCGTAACCTTGAGGGTTACCCCCACGTCACGGTACTCGATGGACTGAATCGCCCGGTCCGTGGTTGCCGTACCCGAGTCGACCCTGGTAGTAAAGGGAATGTTCTCTGCCACCACCACCGTGGCCTCCTCATTGTCCAGAGTCATCAACTGGGGAGTCGCGATTATCTTGAAATCATTGTCTGTCTTGGCCGCATTGATCACCGCCTGCAGATTGTTGAAAGTGATGTCACCAATAGTTATGGGGAAGGACACCACTCCGGCGCTCAAACCGCCGGGGAAGATGAGCTGTCCCCCCTCGTTGAGTGATGGTGACGCTGTCCCCATATTGGAACTGCCGAAGATCAGCGCATCCCTGCTCCTCTTGTCCAGGTTGGTTCTACCAGCCACACTCCAGTTTACCCCGAGGGAGATGTCCTTGGTTGAGGAGACCTCCAGGATCAGCGCCTCCACGTAGACCTGTTTTCTGGTAATGTCCAGCTTCTCGATGATGGGCTTCAGCACCTGGAACTCATCCGGCTTGGCCGTGATCACCAGGCTGTTGGTGGCCTTGTCCGCCACTATTTTCACGTCCGTGGAAATGACCGGCTTCTTGCCCTTCTTGGTCTCCTTGGTGGGAAGCCCCGTGAGCACCTTGGCCAGTTCCTCTGCCTGGGCATTCTCCAGATATACCACCTGGATGTTGCCGGCCCCCTTGGGAGTGGGCTGATCCAGGGTTGCCACCAGGTCCTTGATCCTCTTGGTGTTCTGCCGGTCAGCCAGCACAATGATCACGTTTGTCCTTTCATAGGGAACTATCTTGAGCGGCGGTCTGGCGCTCACCCTCCTGGTCTTGACCTTTCGCTGCGATTCCACCAGCTGGCTTATCTTCTGAGCAATTTTTTCGGCGCTGCCATACTCCAGCCTGATCACCGAGATGGTGGCCTCCTGAAACTCCACATCGATTTCTCTGACGATTCTGAGCAAGCGCTGAATGTTCGACTGAAAATCAGTAATAATAAGGATGTCAGTGGGAGCGTAGGCAATCACCACTCCCTGCTTGGAAACCAGCGGCGCCAGCAGCTTGCGCACATCCTGGGAAGAGGCGTACCGCAGGGGCAGGATCTGGGTGATGACCCTGTCGTCCGGCCGCGGTACAAAGCCCACGGCTTTCCTGGTCTCCACACTCTTCTGCCTCGCCTCCACAGAAGGTATCACCTTGATCACTTCACCGCTGGGCACGGTGGTGAAGCCATGCACCTCGAGAACGGACTCGAAAACCTTGTAGGCCTCCTCCAGGGAAATCTTCGACGGAGACAGGACGGTTATCTTTCCTCGCACCTTTTCATCGATTACAAAGTTTTTCCCGGTGAGCTCGCTGATGAACTTGATGAACACTCTGATGTCCACCTGCTCAAAATCCATGCTGATGCTTTTGTTCGAAGTGGAGGCAGGCCTCCCGGGCTCTTCGCCGTAGACCAGAGCTGCGGGCCTCAGGAAAAGGAGCAGGGAAAATGCCAACCAGCACAACAGCCGGGCAGTTGCACGTGGACTCTTGCTGTTCACTAGGCTAAACCAGCTACTGTATTTCATAGTGGAGCTCTCGTTTTCGCCGTCCGCGTTTTATTTGCAGGGCTATTTCTCCTCCCTCCATGAGACTCTCATAAAAATCAATTGCCTGTTCGGGGCTGGTGATCTCTTCATCATTTACAGCCTGAATCACGTCACCATTGCGGAGTCCCATCTTTGCAAAAATACTGCCAGGTTTGATATTGGTAACCAGGAAGCCGGCTGGCTTCCTGCCTTCCATATATGGCCTGATGCGCACCTGCCGCATGAGTTTGTTGAGGTCTTGCATCGAAGATTCTATCTCATCCCTGTCCAGCTGTACGGTTCTGCCCGGTGCAGGCCGCGGAGGAGATCGACGAGGGGCGCGGGAAACCGGGGCCCGCCTGCCCTTCTCCGGCGTTGCCATGGTGAGCATTTCGTCGCGCTCTCCAGTGTTCACCACCACACTCAGGCGCAGGATCTTCTTGATGAGAGCTTCCTTGACCCTGTCCCCTTCGTGATATACCCCCTGCTTGCGGGTTCTGGCATCCTCGATAATTGCGACGCTTTCCACGGGCCCGCCTGCCACCACTGTGCCCACCAGGCGCAGGCCGAGGTCATCGAGAGCCAGAGGGATGTTTGCCAGCTCTATGTCTTCACCGCCCCTGCCGACGTCTGCTCCAGCATCGCCGCCGCCAAAGAGATCTCTTTCTGCCACCACAGAATAATAGCTCAAAGGCTTCAGCGGCACAGGCTGCTTTGTAGTTGTTTCCCCTCCTGTCTCCTCAATTGCCGCAGGAACAGTAGCCACCCTGGAGCCCACCAGGGCCATGACCGCATCAACCACAAAATACACCACTATGCTCAGCACCAGAATGTCGTAGATCCAGCGGCGCTTCATGGCCTTTTTCTCTTTCCTTCCTGAGACACTGATTCCAGTAGTGTGGCTATCTTCGCTTCACACTTAGCAAAAAAGAACGAAAATTACAACTCGCAAAAACCATACCTATTCCCAGAATATCTTTTGCTTTTTCGTCACTCGAATCCAGCCCTGCTCCACGTTCCCGAGCATTCCCCCTGTTAAAAGCCTTTATAATTAGGACCAGAGTTTCTCAAAAAAGTTCGGAGGTGGGGACTAGCGATAGCGCAAAGCGCTATCGCTAGGGCATTGGGCGCAGGGCGCAAGGCGCAGGGGGAAAGGCTAGGAGGCTGGGAGGCTGGGAGGCTTACCGGCTACGCCGGAGTTATCAGTTATTGGTTATCAGTTATTGGTTATCAGTTATCAGTTGCGCGTTGCGGGTTACCTGTTGCCGGTTGAAAAAATACTGGCGCAGGACAATCGGCTACGCTGGTTGTAAATGCTAACCAGACAACATGTTAGGGCGAGGA
>JAFDGZ010000167.1 GCA_019309045.1 Deltaproteobacteria bacterium
TCTCATAAAGCTCGTTTTTCCCCAGCTGTCGATAAGCCTCTGCGAGGGCAGCATATCCCAGGGCAGTGCTTTGCGGATCCCTCTTCAGATGTATTGCCGCGCTGGCATCGCGAATGGCTTCAGTCATCATGCCAACGAGTCTGTAAGCTTCGGCCCGATAAGCGAAGGCAGCAGCCATTTGCGGATCCAGCTCAATGGCTCGACTGAAATCTGCTATGGCAAGAGACAACAGCTCTCTGGAGTCGCCCGAGCCCATATTCATGTACCGATGAGCTAGCCTCTTAACTTCAGCCATGAACCCCTGACGGTGGCCTTTTCGCAGATAGTTCAAACCCCGCATTTTATAGGCTTCCGCATTGCCAGCAACCAGCTCTACGACCCTGGTATAATCGGCAATAGCCCGGTCGAACTCTTCCTGAAAAAAATAGTGGATTGCTCTCTTTTCGTAAGCCGCTGCCAGGTTTGGATCCAGCTTGATAGCTTTGCTGAAGTATTCGATTTTCTTGCAGGCAAAAGAACTTTCCAGACCACGCCTGTAGTAGTCCCAGGCCAGATCTGCCGAAGCAGGAACAGCCGCAAACAACACACATGCGATGATAGTGGCAGCAAGCTTTTTCATTCTTATCTGAGCTGGTATCGGGTCGACTGGGTTAAGCAGCCCGGGAATAGCCTTTTCTTGTTTATTATAAAAGACCCGGCCTCAACCACACAAATACAGTCATTACGAACTGCCTTCACAGGTTCGGTCTCCTTGCCTCCTGCGCAGAAATTATAGCAAAGTTCAAATAACACCTGTCTATGAAATATGCGGAGCAATACCAGGAGCACGAAAAAGTCCTGCCTACAGGTCTCGACTTAGAAGGCTCAATGCTGTCCAATTTCTCTCGAGCCACTTCAGCAAATTCACCCCATGCTGAAAGTAGAGAGGACACTGGTCAGGATCTGACCTGAAATGGTAGTAGTCGTTTATTGTCCAGTCGATAATGTGGGCATCAGCGGCAAAGATCATTTTCGGAAGGTGCTGTAGTTCAGCAATAGAGAGGGGGCCGAGTTGGCCAATATCTTGGGCACTTTCTTGATAGGACTGCATGAATGTCTGGATTTTATCCACAAGGAGATCTCCATTCGAGTTGAGCTCCCAGGAACAGCAGAAATACATGAGGGCGAGTCCCACATCAAAACACCTGGCATCCATTTCTGCCCAGTCAAAGTCGAAAAGTCCTGTTATTGCCCTGCCAGAAAACTTGAGATTGCCGGGATGGTAATCGCCGTGAATGGCAAGATGCGGCAGATCGTCATAGATACTTCTTTGGGGAATATATCTTGGATTGGTCAATATGGTACTGAGAAAATCCGCTTCTCTCAAAAAAAGACGATCAAAGGATGAGTTTGCTGCTTGCTGAGCCTGCCTTTGCCATTTCTCCGGCAGCCAGGGAATCTTGTCTATGATTCTCGGCCCCTGCCATTCGGCAATTCCCTGCCAGCCGGTGATAGTGTTGTGGTAGAGTGCCAGTACTCGGGCAGCTTCTTTCAATTCCACAGCAGTGCAAAATGGCCTGTGCCAACTGTAACGGTCTTCTCCAGGCAGATAGCTGAAAATAGCCACATAATCTTTATGAAGCCCTCTCAAGAGGCTGGTTGTCTTTACATAAGTGCTGCCTTGTCTCGTTGGTATCAAGCTGGGAGCAAGGCTGAAGCCTCGTGCCTCGAGTTCTGCCAGCAAGGCATGCTCGAATTTGATTCTGCTTTCAGATGTTCCTGTTCGGTAGCGGCGCAGGAGATATTGCTTCACAGCGCCGTCTTTGTTCATAACCAGAGTATAGCTCACATTGATGTAGCCCAGATCAATGCGCTCCAGGCGGCAAATCTGGCCAAGATCATAGTGTTGACATACCAGGTTTGCCAGCTGTTTGTGGGCATCTCCCGGAGGTGCTGCATTTGTTTCTTGACGGGCCATTCAATCACTCGAGCAACACAGGGCAGGGGGAATAGATAGGCTGGAGGCAATGGCAAAAATGCCCGGCAACAATAGCTCTAGAATACCCCAGAATACCTTGCTTCGGGCGAGTCTTCCCTTTGTACTGCCGCTAGTGACTCCCTGCAGCGGCTTCGCTTGCAGCTGCCTGTCTCCAGAAATTTGATTCGGCCAGGCTGTCATGCCAGTAAATGGGCACCGAGGCGATGACTGAGCCGGCAGCTGCGGCAAGCAGCAACAGCTCGATATCGAAAGAGAAAGTTCTTACCTGCGTTTTCGGCAGTATGGTTCTCAACAGTTCTGCTTTGAAACACTTCAGGCCGCACTGGGTATCTGTAATATGGCCTGTTTGGGGAAACAGTTTTGAAAACAGGAAACTCCGCAACCCCACCATGAGCCGGTCGAAATCGGTCAACCCTTGAACCTTGCCATTTTTCCCCCATGGGCCGCGGCAGACACTGCCGGCGTCGTAGCGTGAACCAATGGCGACCATGGTTTTATCGTCCAGTTTTCCTAACAAAAGGCCAATTTCATTCAAGGGCGCGGCCATGTCTGCGTCAGTGAAGACAACCACGTGCTGGTTGTCGCCTTCAGTATAATCCTGCAATGCTTGCCACATGCCATATTGGATAGAACCACCTTTTCTGCTGTCAGAGGTTGTTTTGATTCCGCTGACAATGGGCAGCTGACACTTGATGGCATCTTCGAGATGCAGAAGCTTCACATTCCTGTATCCTTCGCTTTCAATGATTTGCTGGGCAATCTTGCCGCTCTGCTTCGGGCAGCCGTCATCAACCAGGATCAGGGCAAAACTCGCAGGAGAATCTTGCAGCAGCCATTCCATCTGCTTCACCTTGCGGCGCACAAAATCTTCCCCAGAGGGGTTGTCGTCGCTCTTGGGGAGAATGCGATTGTGCTCGTTGTACATGGCAAGCACCACAGATACATGCAGAGGAGCAGCCAACCGTTTGACATGTATTCTGGAGAGGGCGAGCTTTGCTACCAACAACATGGCATCCTTGAAGCTCTCCGGCGAGGAGGTCAGCCACTGATCGAGGTTCTGCAGGGTTGAGATGTCCGGATAATCGTTGAGCAAATCAGTTGCAGCTGCAAAGATTACCCTGTCCTGGCTGCTGTCTGTGAGGTCTATTTCATCTGGTAGACGCCGGGAGAGTTCCTCTATTGTTGTCTCCCATGAGAGATCAATCTCTGCTTCCGGAAGTGATGCGGTCTTGTCTTGTAGAATGATTCCATCCACTAGCAGCGGCAAGTTGACAGCTATTTTAAGAAATTCTGCAAACTCTAGAGACAAGATAAAATCGGCAAGCGCCAGAATTGAGGAGACATCATATTCTGGCGGTATCA
>JAFDGZ010000168.1 GCA_019309045.1 Deltaproteobacteria bacterium
GCCGTAGGTCTTGTGCTCCTGGCTCGGATATCCGAGTATCTGCGCATAATAACTGTTGACAAGTCTTTCACCAATGAGGCGTGCCAACCGCTTGAAGAAGAGCAGCCCACTTGCAGGATCTTTGGTCAGCAAGTGTTCAAATTTGTCTCTGTCCAGCCTTATGACCCTTGTAGGAGCGAGGCACTCGGCCGAGGCAGAATACACCTCGCGTCCCACCAGACTGGACCAGGCAAAGGCCTCGCCGGCACGGCTGACTGTGTGCACCATGTGGCCGTCTTTGCCGGTGCTCAATTTGATGCGTCCCCTGAGCATGATGTAAAAATAGCGGGCCGGCTCACCCTCGTGGAAGAGCGTTGTTCCTTCACTGACGCTTTCCTTGGTTGCCATGGTGATGATTTCTTTGATGAATTCTCTATTCATCCCCTTGAAAAGCTCTGACTGTTCTATAATCATGATGTTACTCCTGTGTAGCTGCGGTATTGGAAGTTTTTCCCTCCCTCTATCTTTTCCCCTCGTTCCCCGGGGCCAGGCTTCGGTCAAGCAGGCAGCATTGGCGCACACCAGCCCCGCGCTTGTCGTTTGCTGAATGAGTTTTGCTGAGTAAGGATCCGGCTGCAGCAGGACAACACATTCAAGGCATGAGAGCGGCTGCTTTGCTGTTCAACAAGGACCACTGGAGCCACTCGGTGTTGACAGGGAATTTCTGCCGGAATGCAACTTTCTTTGCAGCTGCCGTGGCGAGATGCTCTGCCGGATATCGAAGCCGTTTCCGAGACCGGGGAATGCGAATGTCAAGGAGAACCACCAGCTGAGGCGGCAAACTTTACAGACGCTGTCAACAGCTCCCAGTAAGACGTAACGTCCTAATGGGAGCGCAGCAGGCACACTTTCAAAGGACTGTTATTCATAAACCACCTGTTTTCTTTTCAAAAAACCCTCTTTCAACTCTTACGTTAGCCCCACCGACTGCTGCTGTCAACATATAATCTATTCTTGTGATAGGATATCTTTTCACGATACCGATGCGAGCAAACAATATAGAGGTATGGTTTGATGGCAAAATGAAAGTGCACCTGACAAGCAATACCGTCAAGCAGGCGGGACAGGGAATTGGAGGTACGGCAACGAGTTGGTAGGCGCAGGCTTCAGCCTGCGTTCTCCTGTGTTGCTATCTATTCCGGCAAGCAATTGCGCCGTGGCGCCATTGTAATACTGGCCGCTGGCTCAGCTTCAGGTTGGCCAGCAGCAATCGAGTACTGAAAGGGGTACACTTACATTTTGCTATCAACCGGTAGGCCCTACTACTGGGAAAGTTTACGGTGCAATGAATGTGGCGGGCCTTCAACGCCAATGAGCACCAGCCTCATCCAGGCTATATGATACGCCGCACTGGCCCTTCGGCTGTTGGCATAAAAGGCTAGTACTTGTTTGCTATGAATCAAATGCCCTCCAGAGAAAATAGTGGTCCTGGATGGAAGCGAAAGGTTCCAACAAAAATTTTGGCAATTTATTGACATGCCTGCTGATTCTTGAGAATATGAGCACAGATCATTTCCCCCCGTTGTTTCGACATTTGAAGAACAAGACCTCTCGATGCCTGAGACCATATGGAGGGTGGGGCTTGCCTTCTGAGACCAGATCTTTTCATATTGTCCGCGCCCTTATAGATGACCATCTCGTCTCTTTCAATATCAGACGGCCAGAAGAGACCATCTCGCCTCATCCGCGGGACATTCTGGGACTTTACTGCTGGAGACAGCGTTTGACCATTGTTCCCGGGGTCCTTTCTTCCAGGGAAAGAATGCTTCTGGCAGAGCTGAAGAAAGTCCAGAACTGGAAAAGGGTGAAGAAACACTCCTTTGATCTGCATGAAAGGATCTATTCCTGGCTCTGGAGGTTCGGCCTGGAGCGAAACAGACATTTCAATCCGCTGGCAAACCTATCAGCTGTCACCAGGAAGGATGCCAGGAAGATTCTTCAGGCCCTGAAAAGTTACTGTGCCTATCTGCAAGACAAACTTCACAGGGGAATGATCTTCCTGATTCCTGATCTGGAGCTCTGCTTTCATGATCCTCGCCGACTCAAACAACCCTACTCGAGGCCGGTGATGGTCTTTGATGTGAGAGAGAATCAAATAAGCATAATACCCTTTTCAACTAGAGTTGAAAGGCTGGACCCTGCAGTGGATATCCTGTTTGACCCGTCCTTCAGGGGCAGGGCGCTGGACCCTGACGGCAGGCCGGCAGTAGAAAATTTTCCGTACAAAATTCTTGCCCGGAAGACCGTGCTGGTGGTGAGCGCCATGCAGTCACTTACCAGAGAGCGCTTCCTGTCTGCCGCACTGTTGCCCAGGGGAGTTCTCAGGCCAGCTGTCCTGGAGCTGGCAAGAAAAAGAATGAAAAATATGGGGTCCTAAACCCTAATATGAAAAAAGAAGCCAAACAAACTGGAACTGCGAAACTGATCGACACGCTCCAGTGCAGATGCGTCGGCGGGGAATACGACGTAGAATTTTATATAGACTCGATGGACAGGATTATGAAGAGCGTGTTTCTGACCTTCCGTGGAGGCCTGTCTGCCATCCAGGGCAGTGGTCTCGATGAGGCTTCTTTCATGGAACTGTGTTGGGAGGCTCTGGAAAAAGGCAGACTCCTGCTTAGACTCTGCGATCTTACCTTTGAAAATGACACCCACCTTGTTCGTTATATAAGAAAGGTGTTTGAGAACCTGTTGCGCGAAAAGGCTGAGACCTTCAAACCGGGCTTCAGGGCGAGAAAAAAGCAGGTGGAAAGGGTGCTGAAGCAAAGGTGCCTGAGTTCATGCAGAAGATTTTGCGGCTGCTGGAAGCTGGAGGAATTTCGCCACATCCCCTGCGCGGCAGGAGCGGCTCTGCGGGTGCCGCGGGCAGTTCCCCCGAGGAGTCCAGGGTCACGCTCTGCTGCAATAAAAGACAGGGACATGGCAGAATACCTCACCTCGCTCCTGGAGGCGGTGGGCGGCATGGCAAGGCACGAAGATGTCCTTTCACACGTAGTCCAGGTGTTTCATCTCTATGCAGTAAGAACCGTTGCCTTGCCTGCCTCCCGGAATGGCGCTGAAATGCCGCTTGAAGATGACACCCTTTTGAGCCCGGACCATGAACTGATGGCACGGGAGCTGCTCGAAGGCATGCAACCGGCCATGATAGATTTGCATTATTGCCGGGTGGTTAAAGAGCTGACCATTGCCGAGACAGCGCGGTTCATGGGGTGCAGCACCGGAACTGTTTACAATAGGGAAAAGAGGTACAGGGAATATATCATGAAATATTTTCAAAAGAGAGGATCGCTGCCCATCCCGGAAGAAATGGAGGCGGTTTTGAGAGTCGTCTCGGAAAAGATTGCCCAGGCAAGGGGTGGCTCATGAAAAGGAAAAGGGACAGAGCCTCTTTCCAGTACGCCCATTGTCCCACCGGAGACGAGCTCCTGGCATACCAGACAGGGGGACTTCCTGAGGCCAAGAGATCAGATATTTTTTACCACCTCAATGTGGAAAAGTGCAGGCGGTGCAGGCATCTCTTTTCTTTGCTGGAGGCGGGAAGTCCTGCTCGGACCCGGGGCGAGCGCGGCTTTTCTCCAGCTGCAAAGGAGAAGATCCTGAAAAGGCTCAGGCAGTCTGAGCCGCTGCGGCACAGGCCCCCAACCCCGGTGAAAATAGGTCCGGGACAGATATGGGCAACCTCGCCCAGGCCCAGGAATTCCCGGGGCGATACCGTGGCCTCTCTGGGCGTCTCTTTTCCTGTCCTGGTGATCTATGAGGGAGATGGGGAAAAATCCTTGCATAATATAATACGGGTGATTCCTCTCTCTTTCGATGTTGAATATCACCAGCAGGGAGAAACCGTTCTGCTCGACCAGGACAACCCCCTCTGTTACCCGATTCTCGTGGAAATTTTCAATGAGCGGCCCATGCTCGCCGGCAATCTGGCGGCATACAGGGGCAGTGTTTCTTCAGAACAGCTGAACGACATAATGAAGGCCCGTTCGCAGTATCTGGATGAATCCGCGCCTGGTGACCGGGAATTGCCAGGCGCCGATCTGGAAGGAGAACCAGGCGGCCCGACACACAGGGATGATGAATTCCTGGCGTGGAAAGAAAAGGAGATCGAGCTAGCCGAGTATCTTTCCTTTCCTGTCAACCAGGCCCTCTGGGAAGAAGACGAAGAGCTGGTGCAGATAGCGGTGCACCTGGAGCCTTACACAAGGGCTGCGGATATGGGCGACCACGAGCTGGGCGAGGTGTTCAGCCAGGAGATTTGCAGGATAGAGGATGCCTTTTTCGGAATCGTCCAGATAAGGGACATGCTGCTGTTGCGAGTTGTTTCTGATGGCCCCCTGGAAGAGATTCCCCGCATTTCAATGAACAGGGCTCCGCTCTCGGTAGAAGAAAAAGGCCCGGGAATCTATGAAGCGTGCCTGGGTTCAGTCGAGCAGATTCCAGAAGAAGTGGAGTTGACAATATATATCAAGGACAGGGTGCGGGTCTTTGAGGTCCGGTTCCACAAGTGAGGGCCACAGGATGAAAGATGTCCTTTCCATGATAAAGCTCCACGAGCGTGAGGGCAATTTCAATGCGGCGATCCTCTATGCCGTGGCAAACTACCAGGAACTCGCCCTGGTCAGACCCGAGATCCTGAGGTGCCTGCGCTATTTTCTGGAGGAGCACAGGCCGCTTATCTCGCCAGAGGCGCTTGATGCCATACGCTCCCTGCCTACTTCACATCTGCACCACTCTGGCATAAGGGCCGTGCTGGCCCTTGTGGCCTGGCAAACACCGAAGCCTGCAGCAGGATCCATTGTGTTTCCCGTGGTAACCAGCTTTGGAATGGTGCGGGAGATTGTGGTGCGGGAAGAGCATAGACAGGGCCTTGCGGCACCCAGGCTGCAATTGCTCGACAGGGTGGGTTCGGCCACCTTTGGCGCCCTGGGCAAGCTCCTGGCAAGACGCTGCTTGTGGAGACCAGAACGGTTCCATGTGGATATCCTTGACCCGTACGGCAGGGAAGATTTGCAGGTTCATGGCGAGTCCATGGGTCTTGCCCTTGCCCTGGCTCTGTGCTCCCTGATTGCAGGCATCCCCGTTCCTTTAGAGTTGAGCGCTTCGGCAATGGTTGCCCGCGACGGCTCCATATTGCCGGCGGCCAACATGGAGGAGAAGCTCGCCACCCTTGCAAGAGAGCGCTTCTTCTTGAAGCAGGTTCTGGTGTCAGACAGGCAGGATATCGGGGATAGCTTTGCAGGGCTGCAACTGTTGAAGGTAGGATCTCTGGAGCAGGCCCTGGTATGTGCCTTCCCCGACCTTCAGAAAACCGCTTGTCTGAAGGCCGATGTTGAAATCGATTCCGAGCTGCAGGCTCTTGAACGACAATACGACCTTTACCTTTTTGATACCTGCATTGAAAATGCAGCAAGCCTTATCAGTATTCTGCAAAGAAACAGGGCCAGATTTCCGCCTGACAGGGCCATCCCCGCCCTGTTTACATGCTACTGGAAAAAAGGCAGCTGTCATTGCCACAGGGGAGAGGTGGGCGGTTCACGCCACGCTCTCGAGAAGGCAGTGAAACTTTATGAAAAGTTTTCGGGCTATATCAGATCCGACGATTACCTGGATGCGCAGATCAGTTACGCGGTCACCTTGAAAGACATCTTCCGCTACCAGGAGGCCGAGGAGCTCCATTTGCAGCTGATGCGTGAAATGGACACCAGAAAGACGCTTGCCCATGTGAGGGGCAAGAACCTCAGCACTCTCAGCCAGCTTTATCTTGCCATGAGGAGGTTCGAGGAGGCTGAAACATACCAGCGCCTGGCCATGGGCCTGATCAACAGGGAAGAGCTCTGCCGCAACTATGGCTACCTGGCCCAGATCCACACCCGGGCAGGCAATTTCCGCAAGGCTGCCGCAGCGCTTGCCAGTTACAGGAGGCTTCTTGGACGAGCACCTCGCCAGGTACGCTCCAGCCACACTCCCTATTATCATTGGATCAGGGCTGAATACCTGTACAACCGCTTGATCACACTCCCTATTATCATTGGATCAGGGCTGAATACCTGTACAACCGCTTGATTATGTTGAGGCGGGGCAGAAACTCCGTGCTTCAGGAATTGAAGGAGATAGCAGCATCATATCCTGAGGTGAACGGTTATGTGCCTGGCCTTATCCACAAATTTCTGGGCCTGGCCCTTCTTGCCCTGGGTGAAGAGGAAAATGGTCTGAATGAACTGGAGAAGGTGATCGGGTATTTCGGCGTGCAGTTTGCCCATGTGCTCCGGGTGCTGAACGCCACGGTGCGGGCAGAGAGGGCTCTTTATTTTCTCGGCACTGATCGAATGCACGAGGCAGGGGTGG
>JAFDGZ010000169.1 GCA_019309045.1 Deltaproteobacteria bacterium
AACTCTCTGTGCTCTCTGCTTGCCTAGGCATAGTTCCGCTATAGCGGAACGACGACTGGCGCCTCGAGCGAAAGCGGGTGGTGAATATGAAGGTCCGGTGCAAGGCTCAGGGCGGCCGGCTACGCCGGAGTTGTCAGTTATCAGTTATCGGTTATCAGGGTGTGAAGCAGAGGCAAAGCGTCGTATCCGCCATGGAGCTTGTTGCTTGACTATGGAAAAAGAACAGAAATCTTGAAAATCCTGTAAATCCTGTCGAAAAGGAACGGGCTCAGGGCACTCCGGGTTACTTGGGTTTGTTGGGTTGGGAAAAGCGGGCGCAAGGTGCAAGGCTCAAGGCATTCGGCGAGGATAGCGCGTAGCGCTGTACTATACCCTGATAACTGAGAACTGATAACTGATAACCCGGCGGAGCCGAAGGCGCAGCCGGTCAGCTTCCCTCAATTTCCTTGAGATATTGTTGTAGAATTTTGGCGTGCTTTTCGGGCAGTTCAGTAAATTTGACGCCCATGCCTTTTGGATAATTCTCTGCCTCCACCTGATTCACCCAGACCACATGACATCTCCCTTTGATCACCCCCCGCTTCTGGGGAAGAGAGATTTCTACCGAGAACTCTGACCCCACCTCGAAAGGCGCATCCGTTACAAGGTAGAGACCACCTGGGCCTAGATTGGCTATCAGGGCCTCCCGGAATGCTTCTTCTGTCTCGTATTGTGCTTTGAGAACCACGTCCAGACGGGGCCCTTTTCTGTGGTCGGCCATGGCACGGTCCTTTCAGATATTTGTTTATAACAAATTGTTATAATTGACTTTTTTGACGCTAGCACATTACAGCCAATGAGTCAACAAAAATATATTGACATCCAAGGCAAGAATACCATATATTGAGAAACTATAGAGACAGCCCTAATTAGTGTAATTTTGGCTTGTTGCGAGTCAAATCTGGAAGGTCATCATTAAGCCACTTTAGCCTACAGAACGTTGAGATCGACTTACTGAAAGCAGAAGAACGAGCGGGTACTTTAGCCGCAGCTATGATGGTGCAGCGAGAGCCACTCAAATGCCGCCTCGAGAGCAAAACAGCGGTCCTGCTTGTTGCTAGATTCTCAGGTGGCGCTTGGCAGTGCAAGGCCTGAAAACACCAGGTAGCATGGGCAAGTGTGCAGCTTCAGGCGCGCTTCGGTGTGAGTTACCAAGTATCCAGATTGAAGGAATCTGTCAGTCCACAAGCTTTGCCCATTGTTTTGCCTGGCACAGCTCAACGACTTGGTGTTCGAGTGTTCTACAGCTGTCACCTGGCGGCTTCCCAGTATTCAGCACCTGGGATGAGGATGCGGTGTGACAGTGGAGTTTCTTGTACTCCAGAAAATGCCCTTATTTTGGACAGAAGAAGCTCCGGGTCTGATTTTCTCGAGGACAACGAGCAGTATACGATAGTGCAGCTGCTTAACCTGGCTGCCAGAAAATATTGGACGTCACAGTTCTGGAATAATTTTTCTTGAACCTTGAAGAAGTGGACAAGGGTAGCATAAAAAAGATGGACATTTGCGATCAGCTTCTCATAGGGAAAAGCACAGCTATAAAGCAGACAAGAGAGCTTGTCAGACAGGTTGTAGACAGCGACCTGAACGTACTTATTTGTGGTGAGAGTGGAGTTGGCAAACAAGTTGTCGCTGAGGCCCTTCATTCAATGTCACTCCGAAGCCCATATCCTTTCATTATAGTCAACTGCGCCGCAATACCCGGTGAACTACTGGAGAGTGAGCTTTTCGGATACGAGAAGGGTGCATTTACCAATGCTTATACCACCAAGATCGGCAAATTTGAGCAGGCACACAGAGGAACCATCCTTCTTGATGAAATAGGTGACATGCCTTTGCATATGCAAGCAAAAATGCTCCAGGTACTGCAGGATTTTCGCTTTTCAAGGCTGGGGGGCAAGAAAGATATAGAAGTGAACTGCTGGCTCCTGGCGTCCACCAACCACGACCTCGAAAAGGATATCGAGGAAGGCCTTTTCCGGGAGGACCTCTACTACCGGCTGAATACTATAAGAATCTCGATTCCTCCGCTGAGGGAAAGACCTGTAGACATCGAACATCTCACCAGACATTTTGTCGAAAACTTCTATCTGGCGGAGTCGCGCTCAGGGTTTGAATTCACTGAGGAAGTAATGCAGTTTTTCCTCGATTATCCGTGGCCGGGGAATGTCAGGGAACTGCAAAATACGGTCAAGCGTTTGCTGGTGTTGGGTGATTGGGAGAATGTCAAGCGAGAGCTCCTGAAGAGAAAGATCCAACTGGAGGCTCGCCTTTATGCATCATCACGTGAATTAACTCCGGAGGGTGTGGGGCAAGGCGCGAACAATCATCGAGAATACGTTCCCCTGAAAGTAGTTCGCCGTCAGGCAATCCAACAGACTGAAAAGAAGGTCATACGGGCTGCTCTGGAAGATGCAGATTGGAATCGAAAAAAAGCTGCCAAGCTTCTCAAAATAAGTTACAAGGCGCTGCTTTACAAGATAAAGAACCTGGAATTGACTCCCAACAGGTAGGACCTGCGCCTGCCCTTATGATTCACAAATTGCCAGCCAGACTCCCTCAACGAATATAGGTGCGCTTCTGTCCTGGCCAAAAGCTCACAGTAGAAACAAGACCAGGTCTCGT
This sequence comes from Deltaproteobacteria bacterium, assembly GCA_019309045.1. Taxonomy (NCBI): domain Bacteria; kingdom Pseudomonadati; phylum Myxococcota; class Myxococcia; species Deltaproteobacteria bacterium. The sequence continues at coordinate 2,665 of JAFDGZ010000169.1, forward strand.
CGAGCTTCTTCAAAGCGCTCAGTCCAGACCTCCTTGCCATGTGCCGCTCGAGTATAAGGTGTAGTCCTTCTGCAAACACTGCTCTACGGTCAGCACATGGCGAACTGATTCTCAAGGTCTTGCAATACCAATCAGGCAAGAAATCCCGATGAGGATATTTTGATAGCAATGTGGTACCTTTTTTCATAGTCGAGAGAAAGTTTTTTCCCTATTTTGCCCCAAAGCATCTCCTAACAGGTCATAGAAGTCTACTGTTTCATAAGACACGGTGTGGTCTCTTTCATCATCCTAATCACTAATATTAACTTGACATTGTCGGAATATCATGGAAACATAGTGGCAAGTTTCTTGTCTATCTCGATATTCAATCGGTGGTACCTGTGTGTTCCTACATCCCCTCATTGTGTTGAATTATTTGCCCTTAATTACTCAGGGGATGCCAACTTTGTGCATTTCTTGCCACAGGTTGGCACCAACTTTGCTGTCCTGATGTGGATAAGGCTGAAAGCGTGAGGAGGTAAGCAGCAGCCACCAGAAAGCAGAGTTTGGCAAATCTTCTGGCCTTGATGTTTTACCAATCACGGGTTGGGCAATTGCGACCACGACAATGGGCGGCTTGTGATTTGCCTGCGAATATTGCTTGGACAGGT
>JAFDGZ010000170.1 GCA_019309045.1 Deltaproteobacteria bacterium
CCGGCAATATAGTGGGCAGCCGTTGAGCCAGCATTGTTTTCCCGGAGCCCGGCGGTCCCACCATAAGCACGTTGTGTCCCCCGGCTGCAGCAATTTCCAGGGCGCGTTTCACATGCTCCTGACCCTTTACTTCGCTGAAATCCAGTTCATAGTGGTTGTGGCTGGCAAACAGCTCTGTCACCTGTATACTGGTTGGGCACAGATCCTGACCGTTGTTCAAAAACGTCACCGCATCCGAGAGATGCTGTACAGCAAACACCTGTACTCCATCCACCACCGCAGCTTCACGGCAGTTGGCCTCCGGCACCAGAATACCCTCGAAGCCATTGTTCCTGGCAGTCAGAGCCATGGGCAGGGCACCCCTGGTCGCCTTTACCCTGCCGTCCAGAGAAAGCTCGCCAATAATCAAATAGCTGCTAAGCTTGCTGCGGCTGACAATGCCGGTGGCTGCCAGAATGCCAACGGCCATGGGCAAATCAAAGCCGGCACCCTCTTTTCTTATATCGGCAGGCGCCAGATTCACCGTGATTCGATGGGGAGGAAAACGAAAACCCGAGTTCTTTATGGCTGACTTTACCCGCTCCTTGCTCTCTCTGACAGCTCCATCCGGCAGCCCCACCGTGGCAAAGGCGGGCAGCCCCATGGTGATGTCCACCTCTACCTCCACCTCGTAGGCATCGATACCGAGAACTGCACTGGAAAGGACCTTTGCCAGCATGGCCAAACCCGGGCGGGGCTGCAAGCGGTGCAGATAATTCACGCGTGACAGATTTCAGGCGAGATCCATGTGCGCCGGTGCCCCTGTCTGAAAAGTCACTCTCGAGTCAAACTACCAACTGCCTGATTTATAACAAACTCCCTGCAAGTTCGCAAGGATTAACTCCAACAGAGCCTGGGGGTCTCGGATGCGCCTTTGTTCATCCTGCAACCTTCTCCACCACTATTTCACCACCTCAATTCCCCTCGAACCCCAATCCCTCTAATCGAGGCAGTTCTTCGGAATCTTATTTATTGCCGCTTTTTCCTTATTTTCGTCTGAAATTTAAACTTCAGCACAAAAACTTTTTTCTTCACTTTTCCCCTTAAATATTTCTCCTATTAATTGGATAATCTTATAGACTATCCATACACAAGCCAATAATATTCCTACAACTTTCGCACCATTAGAAATAATATCACCGCCTTTCTCTCATGTCTCAATCCCCTCTAATCGAGGCAGCTCTTCAGACTGTTAAACCACTCTGAACTTTCCCTGCTCCGGAGGCACACCTGTGCCGCTGAACTCAAAACTTTTCAGACAACCACGGCACAGTGGATAATACCTGATGGTGTCTTCCTGGTCACTGATCAGGCCTTCCAGCCTGTTTTTCATCTTCAAGAATTTTTCTTCAGTGAGGTTGGCACATTCAAACACAGATTTCTGCACACGTTCGCCGTATGCCTTGAGGCACTTTACTACCCGGTTCCTCGCCCTGTCATCGACTATGTCAAAACAGACCAGGTAAAACAATTCATACCTCCCACAAGAACGGACTGTATCCCTCAGACTTGCCGCTCAGGTATGCAGCAAAAGCCCTGGCCTGATGCAGCAGCAACAACCTGTAGGTGGTCTTTTTCCCCGATGGCGGGTAGGTGACGCTGCGATTCATCATTTCCTCGTAGCTGGCTACAAAGGCCCTGCTGATTGCAGGCTTCATCTCCACCGGCCGCTTCTTTTTCAATTCCTCTTCATCAACGAAATTTGCAGGTGCAGTTTTCCTGTACACGAAGTCTTCGGGAGACACCTCCCTTCTGTTCACCAGACTGAGCACCAGGCGGTCGCCCAAGAAGCTCCTGTATTCTTCTACCAGGTCGCAGGCAAGAGAGGGTCTGCCGTAGTCCACTGCGTGAAGACTTCCCAGATAGGGGTCCAGGCCGCAGGCCTTGATTGCAGACAGCGTCTCATTGGTTAACATGGTGTAAACAAAAGAGAGCATCGCGTTTACGGGATCAAGAGGCGGCCGGCGGTTCCTGCCATGAAATTCAAACTGGGGATTGCGGATGAGCCTATGAAAAACGTCGAAGTAAATTCTGGTTCCATTGCCCTCAAGGCCTCTCAACTTCTTGATGTCCTTCACGCTGTCAACGGCATCGGCCATTGATTTGATTCTTACTGCACCCAGGCGCAGCTCGGCATCGTCATAATGCCTTGCCCTGAGCAGAAGAAAACGCGCCATGTTTTTCAGCTTGCCCTTCACTATAATGGCAGCAGTTTGAAGGGCAAAGTCCTCCTCAGCCAATCTTACGTACTGGGCCTGACGAAGCGCCACGTGGCGATGTTCATCCAGGGCCAACCTCGCCCGGAAGCGTCCGGTGGGGGTCATGAAAATGGTTTCAACCCTTTGCTGGATGAGGTAGTCCAGCACACCCCCGGTCAACGACACATACCCGATAAGGGTCAGCTTCCTGAGCCCTTCCATGGGTATTTCTTGCACCAGTTCGCCATTTTTCATTATTTTCAGGCACTCGCCTTCCCTCCTGAGATATGCTCCGGGCTCGAGTACGTAGATGCTCTCCATCATTTCAGAAAGGCCTCCGTTTTCATGATAGCTGTTCTGAGGTTCTCCAGGGCAGCGCGCAGGTTGGTTATTTTCTCGGACTTCGCTGCGTCTTCCTCTCGCCAGTGTTCCAGATGAAGAAGAGGATGCGGATAATCGCTGCTTCTTTCGAATGGACACAGATCACCTTCATAGCTCAGCAGGCTGTGAATTCGTCTGCAGCCCAGAGGTGTGCCTCTCAACCGGCTGATTTTATAGTCAACAAGGTGCTGGTTGTACTCCGGCACCTGTGACAACAGGTGATGCAGAAGCGTCCTGGCGCTGGCAAGGAAGCCAATGGTCTGGAAAAGCACCTTTTCTTCCCGCAGCGACGGCTGGTTGCCGTTGCGGCAAGAGGCTATTATTTGCCCCAGGGGAGGGCACTTCATCTCCAGTGAAATCAACTCAGGATACTGTTTGGCCCATTCGCTCATCTTCGGGTGGATGAGGATCTTCGCCTGGGGCATTTCATTTTCAGTTAAAGACACCTCCTCCAACCTGCACTTTTTTATCCTGGAAAGAAAAGCAAGCTGCGCCTCCTGGCTGCGGTTGTGGCACTCGAGGAAATAGGACCTTTTGCCAGTGAGTCTGTGAATGCCGAGCGGCAGTTTCACCAGGTTGCCAAAACCCTTGCCGGAGATCCTGTCTTGCTTGGGAAACACTGCTCAAAGAAAAACCAGAAGTGGTAGCCCTTGGCGCCGCTGAATTCCACCACGGGGTAAAGTCCAGCTTCCTGGCAAATTTCATTCATTCTGCTAAACAGGTAGGAAAGTTCTCTCCTGATCAGTGAGCGGTCTCCGCCGGTGCGCTTTCCCTGCCTGAACCTGGAACTCATGTCCACGTCAATGACAGCCACCTTGACGGTCGAGTCTGCATGAAGCAGATAGATGCCGTATGTCTTCTTGCCTGACAGATGTTCTTCCACGTCATGCTCTTCCATGGGGCGCCGCACTGGCACATAGCCCTGCTTTCCCTCTGCTCGGTTTGCCCACTGCCTGGCAAAGCAGTCCTCACGGCCCGAGAAAAGATCCATAAAGAGCCCTATC
>JAFDGZ010000171.1 GCA_019309045.1 Deltaproteobacteria bacterium
TTTTTGTTTACTATATTATCCTGTCCGTCCATCGAAGTAAACCATAGTGGCTGGGTTGTTCGAACACCTCTCCAAGAGGAACCCTTCATTCCAGGGCTGGCTCGAATCAAGCCGGCTAATTCATCATGCATACTGCCGCAGTCTGGTTTCTAGCAAAATACCTGGTCCCTTTCCCATTGACATTTGCAGTGAGATTGGAGTACTGATAAACAGATAAAGAGCCAGTTGGAATCCCCACATTTCGATGCCTGCTCTGCAATATGACCGTTTACTTATGAACCAGGCCAACGATTTTACCGCTCGAGAGGAGGCACCATGAAAGTTCAACATATCATGACAACAGAGGTGGTGACCCTTCATGTCAACGAGGAGCTTTCTCTTGCCAGCGACATCATGAACTTGGCGCGAATTCGCCATCTGCCTGTTGTTCTTGTAGGCATTATCAGCCAGCGAGATCTCTACAAGGCCTCCCTGGCTTCCGTCATGGGCTATAACTATGCAGAGACAAGAAATCATCTCAAGAAGGTTCCCATCAAAGAGGTGATGATAACCGAGCTCCACACCATTGACCCCGATACGGACGTTCACGAAGCTGGCCTGATCATGCTGGAAAAAAAAATCGGCTGCTTGCCTGTAGTTCAGGGAGGACGTCTAGTTGGCATGGTCACGGAAACTGATATCCTGCGATACTATATTGAGCACCATCGAAATTGCCCTGAAGAAAAAGCACCGGAGTGATCACCTCCTATCCCTGGTGGCATCTTCTACCCATAAGTGGAATCAAATTTCATATAATGAAACCTGAAGTAGCAACAGTACTGACAGGTGATCCCCACTGGTGTTCAGTAACTAATGAGAAATAAAAGACTTTTCTAAAAATAAACAGATGGCATATTTCTTGATTTAGCGAATCGCTGAGAGAAAGGCATAGCAAAATTCATCTTTGTCTAGATAAAATAATAAGGAATAATTACTTGAAACAAGATCACCATGTTAGTTTTTGAGGTGAGGAAACGATTGTAAACAAAAATAAGCATTAATATTTTGCAAAAATAATTTAGAAAAGTGTTATGGAAGCAATTCATAGATTAGAAAAAGTATTCTATGAGTTTAAAGATAGGTATTATGATACCTTTACTAAATATTTACCTTATTTAGACCTTTCATTTCTTTGTGCATATTTGTCAGCTACTACAATAGATGCGGTAATAACTTTAAAATACATAACAAAATATCATGATGAAGCCCATAAGTTCACTTCTTTCATGATGGAAACTTATGGTATTAGAGAAGGTCTTTTAAGAACTCAAGGAATAGAACTCTTGCAACTTGCTTCACTCATAGGTATCGCTTATGTGATATGTGAGGTCTGGCACCTTGTTAAAGGTAAAGACATCAATCTTGAAGTGAGATTTGGCTTGATTTATATTTATATGTCTATTGGCATAGTCAAACATCTTTATGGGATTCTTTCGTGGTTGTAACTACATCCGGCCAGTTTTTGACTTTTGCTCGAGCGGCTTGCCCCTTTTGCTGATTATCTGGCAATAGGCAGCCTGTAGCCGAAGAACATGACTCAGAAGCCAGAAAATCCTTGCAGACTCAAGAAGCGCATTGTTGCCAACCAATCTACCAGGCACGGCGGTTGGTGGCTATCCTGGCGGCAGTCTCTGAGGAGCCGGAAAATCCGCTTGCAGAGCTGGTTGTGGAAATGCTTCTATCCTCTGCACGTCTGGAGCCGGGTTGTGTGCTGTTGCAGCTGGTTCTTGAAGCAATACGACAGCTTGTTGTGGCAGCCGCTCCTGCGCCGCTGGCTTCAGCAAGATGACAAGAACGATCCTGGCAAAGGGATGACAGAGAGGTCCTATGTCTGCTGTCAATGCGGCAGGACACAATTTCTGGCGCTTGTTGTGCAGCTGGCGGACAAGACGGAGTTTTTCTGTAGTGCCCAGTGCAACAAAGACTACATGCAGTCACTCGTTTGTGATTCCAATCCGAAGCCATCGAAAGACCTGCCTGTGAAGGAAGATCATTTGCAGTAATCACAGGCAGCAGAAACTGCCGATGCTGGCGCCCTTCCTCGAGCTGCTTTTCCCTAGAGCAGCGCTCGACTCCCGGCAACCTTCTTGTTGGTCTTGCCGAATTTCCACTAGATACAGCTGTTAATTCGCTTGACATCATTGTAGGCGGCAGGCATAAATACAGCATTTTACAGATGGAGTGACCGAAGAGAGGAGATGGTTGCAAAGAGGGAGTGTTGCATGAGCGGGCAAGCATTTTGCGGGAAAGAAACTGGCACTGCCCGGCCTGGAAGTCTGCAGCGCTGTATGGGACTTTTCGTCATGGTGTGCTTTCTGCTTTCCGGCTGCACCATGGTGGGACCGAACTTTAACAGACCACAAACGCTCGAGGCTGGTAAGTGGCTGGAAGCTGGCACAGCCCATGGCCACCAGGGAGTAGGGGCCCACCGCACCATACAGAATGGGCACGATAACCAGAAAACCGCTGCCAAAAATAGAGGCCAGTGGTGTGGCGGTTGCACGGAAAAGATTCTTGCTGTTTCCAGTCATAAATCTGTCTCTCTGTATCTGTAAAGGATGACTGATATTTCTGCCCAGCCAAATTTTTGTGAGTTCCTCCCGACTCGCCTGGCGGCGATGCCAAGCTCACAGCAAATGGCAATCCTCGAGAAAGTGTTGTCGCCAGCGGGTTCACCGGCGCAGGCAGTCGCACTTCCTCGCCGCTTGCCGCCTGGGGTGAGATTCTATTTTGCTATCAACCGAAGATCGTAAAAAGTAACCTTCTTAAAAACGGCGAAGCACGGCAGCCATTTGCCTCCAGGAGTAGACGGTATGGATACCATAGGCAGTTTGAAAAGAAAGGTCCTCAGACAACAGAAACAGATAGATGCCCTGGTCACCACACAGACGTTTTTGTTCGGTTTTCTCTGCAGCCTTGCCAATGTTGACATGAGTATCCCGGCGAGAACGCTGGCCGAGATGTTGCGGGACCCGGAGGTGCGGGAAAATCAGTACTTCTTTGCTCAGCTCAGCCGCTTGCAAGAGATGAGTCAAAGCGCTGCCACCCATGAACAGGAGCGCAGCACGAAACTGCCGCCATGGTTTCACGGAGTGATCGACGGAGGACTTTCCGGATCTGAAAAAGACGAAGAAGAGTAATGTGAGCCTTGATGATCTGGATAGAAAGGAGACGAATTTCCCATATCAGGAAGACGGGATATGAAGCGCGGTTTGACCTAAATTGTTTCCCTGCCTCTCATGATCCCTCTCTTTTCAGGCTTCACCCAGAACCAGCTAAAGAGCACCACTGCACCAAAAAAGGTGTAGACAGCTGTAAAGACCCATTGTGGTGCTTCATAATACACCAGTCTGCCGAGCCAGTGCTGGATGAAGCTTCCGGCATAGGGTTGCTGCCCGGTCTCTTGCCTGAGTGCGCTTTCCCAGACCGTCAGGGGGCACGATCGGTTCAACCACGTTTGCCCTACCACCACAGCAATTACCAGCAGGTGCCGTTTGCCCTACCACCACAGCAATTACCAGCAGGTGCAGCACCCGGAAGCAGAGGTGGCGCACCCAGTGCCAGCCTCGGAAAAATCCAATTACAATGCAAACTTCGCCTCCCACCACAAAGGCAATGAGTAAAAAGTGCATCACGAGAATCAGGTCTGCCAGCAATGAGTACACCTCAATCAGTCCTGTCTGGGATAAGATAAATTATAGGTGCTAACCGGGAGGTGATTGCCGAAATATCCAGGTTGGCGCAGGCCTCCCCATGAATCCTGCCTGGACTGCTTTTACCATCAGGTCTGCCGTGCGCTCCTTTTGACAGGCCGTGCCGTAGATAATCGGGTGCATTCTTACTCCGGCAGAAGTGGTGAGCCATTCCTGATCTGGCACTCTTCAAACTCCGGTGAACAATACACGAAACCAATATGCTGTCATTGTTTACAGAAGGCATTATGTGACTATTTGAGCTTGGCCCACGAGCTACTCTAATGGAGGATTCAACTGCTAGCGGACAGCGGAACTTCTATTCTGTCACCCTAGACATGACTTTGCTCTGTCTGTAGGCGAGCTCCAGTTCCGTTGCTGCTGATCTCAGTCTCTTATCAGATGTCCACAGAGGTATCCCTGACAAATGTGCTGAGGCCAGGAGGTTCGCATCGACAAAACCAAGCCCTTTGCCCATCAGACTATGTGTATCGATGAAGTAGAGGAGTTCATTAAATAGTACAGTAGGAGTCATGGGAAGTGACTGGAGAAGGTCCAAGAATTCATCTCTGTTTCTGAGATTTCCGCACGCCAGCTCGCCGATCACGAAAGGATGACAAACTACCTTTGCGTCCAGGAGCAGTTCTTCAAGGTGTCGGCTGCCCCGACGGAGATGAGTAACCCATATGGAGGTATCAACGATAACCAAACCTAGGACTTCGCTAGTCTCCGCCTCGGAATAGGACGGAGATCCTTTTCTGTGCCTCCCAATCTGGCGAGTCGTTTACTACTCTCAAGGGCTATCAATGCTTCCAGGCCAAGTCGAACTAGAGCGGTCTTCTCCTTGATGCCGGTCAGACGTGAAGCCTTTTCCAGAATCTCGTCGTCTATGTTCAATGTTGTCCTCATATGTATATATATGCATTATTTATGCATATATGTCAATGGTATTTTAGTGAGAACAATTATTGGGGCCCGGCACTCAGGTCAGTGGAAGGATAAAGCATGGCGTAACTGACATCCGAGGGCCGTGCTATAACAAGAAACTATCCCGGAACAGACCCCCCGGTGCTCCTTGGCCGGCTGCTCCTCCGATTGGCCACCTGACAATCTAGGCTTCGGACTGTTTGTTTGTATGTTGCAGCAGCTTGCCAATTGAGTGGCCCCACCTGATGGCACCGTCTGTCAGCGCCTTCTTGAAACCAGAAATAGTCACTTTTTGATACTTGGACCCCACCCTCGACTTTGAAAATTCAATGTATCTCTCGAGCTCATCATCACTCAAGGTCCTGTAGGTGTAAAGAATTGACATAATTACCTGTGGCCTGAGCATGGCTTTGAGATCGGCGCGAACCTTTTCCAATTCTCCCATGATTTCGTCAGGTGGAATCTGTGCTTCCGGGGGAAGTGTGGCCACTATAGCTGCTGTAACTGCAAACTGGGTATTCATACTGATTGTGACGTTTGCCTCTGTTGCCTGGGTGACCGCATCGAATTCTTGCACCAGCCTCAAACGAGCCTTGGATGGCGGAGATTCTTGCATCTTTATGGCGTACGCCTGAATTTCATTTAGTATCTCCGGGGTCGTAGCGGCTTCTTCAAGCTGCCTGCATTTTTTTCCGAGGGGTGAGTCGAGCCATTGCAAGACTTGCTTGATGTCAGCACGGCTCATCTCAGTTGCAACTTCTTCCAGCATGGTCTTCTTGAAAAGTTCTTCTGTGAACGATTGTTTTATCAAGCGCCTGATATCTGCAGTAATGTTCTGAGGCAAACGTTGCAGATGTTCATCTCGGGCTACGGCCTGGTCAAAACCCGCCTGTATGATGAGAGGAAATTGTTCTACCTGTTTTTCCATGCCTGATTTTACATACAGTTCATTCATCAGAGCGTCTTCAGGACTCTGGGCATGGACAGCAAGAGGCAACAAGAACAGCAGAGCAACGAAGAGACATTTTCTATAAAGCATGGTATCTCCTTTTCACGTCCAATGGTGCTTCGACCTGTCCTGGTGAACAGAGTTCAGCGCTGCGGCAATAAATGAATCGGATCGCCCGAGGATTGCAGAGAATGACCGAAGTTCCAGGCGCCAGCTTTGATGTTTCATGAGTATTAAATGCCTTACTGTCAACACAAGCGTGCTCCCGGCAGCCGCGAGATCCAGACTCCAGGTTGACCCTGGCCCGCCCGGCAGTCCTGTCAAGAGGTGATTCGTGAAATGTCAAAGCCAGGTCGAATCCCTCTGCCTTGAACCTTCCCAAGGCAGCCCAGTTTCATCTCATCAGAAGGGGGAAATCAGGACGTGCAGAAGGGCAGGGCAGTGTCAATGTCAGGTAGATCGTCAGGAAAGTGCGCGCCCGAGAACCCCATGTCAGTGGGATTCGATGCAATTTCAATACCACTAAGACTTCGGCTATACTAAACATTGCAATCATGCAGGCTGAAACTCTTCAATACTTCAATATTCCTGGATTGTCAAGTAGTTATGCTTGCGATCCAGTATGATTCTTTTTAACCTGGTTAACAATTCGCTTTGCAACGTTGGAACAAATTTTCTAACTTTAATAAAATCATTCAGCAGGAGAGAGCCTGGCAACATGAAAAAGATTCTGGTGCCGCCACCCATCTCGGGCGGTCTTATGCTTTCTTATAAATGTTCCGCTGCCTG
>JAFDGZ010000172.1 GCA_019309045.1 Deltaproteobacteria bacterium
CAACCTGTACTGCATCCAGTTCTGACAGACCTGGCCCGTCTCTCCATAGGTGACGAGCTCATAGGGATAGAGAGCCACCTCGAAGTCCAGATTGTTGTCGATCATCAGCTGCAGCGCCTTGCCTGCCAGACACTTGCCGCGGTAGTCGTCAATTGGCCTGGCCTTGATGTTTCCCGCCGGGCGGTAGCGGTAGCCGTATATTTTGCCCCTGGTGAGCAATTCGTTGAGAAACTCGGGGGCAAGCTCCTCATGAAGCGCCTCTGGAACATAGCGTAGGCTGTTTTTCAGGGCAATCTCGGTCTGTCTCCGGGAAAGACGAAAGCCGCGATCTGGTGCTCGCCTTATACCTTCAATGAATGCAGGCATCTCCGGCAGGGTCTCTGGAAGTTTGATGCGCATCGCCCCGGCAATGTCTTCATTGGTAAACATCTTCCCTCTCCCAACTGTAGAGCCCCCCGGGGGAGCCAGCTGTAACTCGGTGCTGGCGGCCCCCTCCGGGCGCTCCAGTTTCTGCAGTCTCCCTGCTGCTCTGGTTTGTTCAGCCAACAAAGAACGATTGGCCCCCCTGGCGCTGCCACCCTTCCCCGAACAGATCGAAGAAAGGGAACCAGGAATCAACCTGGTCAGGGCGTAATCAGTTTCAGGTCTCGAACTACGCCAAAGTGTCTGAACTCACCGTTTTTCACTACCTGTACCTGCACCTCTTTCACCACCTCACCTGTCTTGGTAAACCCCTTGATCATGCCGGTGAGGCCATTAAATCCGTGCGTCGAGGCGATGGCGTCTCGCACTGCCTTGCCCTTGACGCTGCCTGCTCTTTTCACAGCGTCACAGATGATCATGAAGGCGTCATAGGCAGAGGCTCCCACCATATCCGGCTGGATGTTGTATCTCTTGCGATATTCCTTTAGAAATGCCTGCACCTCCGGCCTGGGGTCGTCCCGGTTCAGGTTGGTTACGATCATGAAACCTTCGGCTGCCGGGCCGGCAATTTCCAGAAATTTTGGCGAATCAGCCCCCTCTTCTCCCAGGAAGGGTGTGGTGATGCCCATCTCGCGTGCTTGCTTGATCATGGGGCCGCTCTGAAAATAGTAGCCGCTGGCAAAAATCAGATCAGGTCCGAGTTCTTTTATCTTGGAAAGATAGGGCTTGAAATCCTTCTCTTTGAAAGGATAGGCCTGCTGGTAGATGATCTTCGCCTCAGGAGCAGTGGCTGTGTACTGGCCAAACCCTGCGGCCAGGGTGCGGCCGAAGTCATTGTCGCTCGTGAGTACTGCAAGGCGTTTTTTCTTCAGGAGTTTCACCGCCACATAACCGGCCGCCTTTCCTTCGACAATCCCCAGGAAGCCGTTGCGGAAGCAATAGTCTCCTGCCTTGGTTATATCTGGGTGAACCGCATAGGCTGCCACAAATGGCACTTCATCTTCTTGAAAGATGGGAGCAGCAGCGCGGCTGGGAGTACTGTATGACCCCCCCACCACAGCCACAACCTGGTCCTGTTCGATCAGTTTATGGGCCAGGGCTACGGCCTCTTTGCCGTCCGCCCGGTCATCGTAGACCACCAACTCCACCTTCTTGCCGAGAACTCCACCCTCCTTGTTCACACGCTCGACGGCAAGCTTCACCGAGTTGAGCACGCTGAGCCCGTCGGCTGCCGCAAATCCTGTGAGCGGTGCCAGCAGCCCAATCTTCACGGTATCGGCGGCCCCTGCAGTACCGACCGCCATACAGCCAACCAGTAGAGCCAACATGAATGTCTTGATGCCTCGCATAACTGTCACCTCCTGTATGTTCACATCTATAGTCCCAGATACGCTTCCCTCACCCGTGGATCCTCCATGAGTGCCTGGGCCTCACCGTGAAGCACAATGCTTCCCGTTTCCAGTACATAAGCTCGAGCAGAAATCTGCAGGGAGGCAAGGGCGTTCTGCTCCACCAGGAGAATACTGAGCTGCCGCTCCTGATTGAGGCGTTTCAAGAGATCGAATACCCGCTCCACGAGCTTCGGCATGAGTCCCATGGAAACTTCATCCACCAGCAGGAGTTGTGGATCAGCTATCAATGCCCTTGCTATGGCGAGCTGCTGCTGTTCTCCCCCTGAAAGTGTGCGGGCCAACTGCTCCCTTCTCTCTTGCAAAATGGGAAAGAGATCATAGAGCCATGCCAGCTGCTCTTCTAATGAGAAAGTTTTCCGCAAACCGTATGCTCCTGTCAATAGATTTTCGTACACTGTAAGCCGCGGAAAAACTCTGGCTCGTTCAGGCACCAGCCGTATGCCGCTCCTTGCCCTCTGGTGGGCGGCATAGGATGAAATCTCTTTTCCCTTGAAACGAATCTTACCCCTGTCAGCCGGCACCACTCCCATGATGCCGTTGAGAATAGAGCTCTTGCCAGCACCATTGGCCCCGATGATAGAGACCAGTTCACCCTGGTCAACAGAGAAATTCACGCCGTGCACCGCATGGATGTCGCCGTACGAGACATGCAGATCGCCAACCTCAAGCAGCGTCATAGGAAGCCCCCTGACCGAGATAAGCCTCTATTACCACAGGATCCCTTCTGACGGCTGCAGGAACTCCCTCGGCAATCTTGGCGCCGTGGTCGAGCACCACCATCCGGTCGCTCAAACCCATAGCCACCCGCATGTTGTGTTCGATGAGCAGCAGGGCCATACCGTCATCCCTGATGCTGGCAATGAGGTGCTCCAGCTGGCTGATCTCCTCATGACGCAGCCCAGAAAAACATTCGTCCAGGAGGAGCAGCTTGCGCCCCGTTGCCAGGGCACGAGCGATCTCCAGCCTCCGCAGATGGCCGAGGGGCAGAAGCCCGGCCTTCCTGCCTGCCAATTCTACCAGACCCACCCTTTCGAGTAGATGCAGAGCCGCTTTCTTTTCTTTTCTGGTGGTCCAGGAAGACCATATCCTGGCATGAGTACTGTACTTGTCTACGCCAAGGGCCACAATAACATTTTCCAACACTGTGAGGGAGGAAAACGGCCTGACAATCTGAAAGGTGCGTCCCACCCCGAGGGCGGCTATCTGATGGGCGGCAAGCCTGTCAATCCGTCTGCCTTCGAAATAGATCTTGCCCCTGGTTGGTCTGTACACCCCGGAGATAAGGTTGAAGCACACTGTCTTGCCGGCACCGTTCGGGCCGATGAGTCCAAGCATGCCCACCCTGTCCTCTTGAACACCGGAAGCAAGGTCCGCCGCAGAATGCTCTTCTCGCCCAGAAGACCTCCCG
>JAFDGZ010000173.1 GCA_019309045.1 Deltaproteobacteria bacterium
CGAGCTTGTTCATTAAATCGGGATCTCCCGATTTAATGAACCTCCCTGAACTCTCTGTGCTCTCTGCGCCTCGAGCGCAAGCGGGTGGTGAATATGAAGGTCCGGCGCAAGGCTTTTGGGCTGGGAGGCTTTAAATTAGCCACAGACACACACAGACATTCGCAGATATTTTCTCTGGCCAGCCCGGCTTCGCCAGGGCTACGCTGGGCCAGGCCTTGCGGAGAGTGACTGAGCCCAGCAATGAGCTCTCTAGGAACTTCAACAAAAGATCACACTCAAGTAACTATCGCGCAAAGCGCTGGATCTGCCCTGCGCCTTGCGCCATGAGCCCAATGCCGGCTGTTATTATCCGTGACATCCGTGTGTTTCGCGCAGCGAAACCCGTGTCAAAAAAGACAGGGTCAACAGAACATGCCATATGGCAATGATTGCGCGAAGCGCCAGTGCTTTTTACCCTGCGCCTTGCGCCATGCGCCTTGCGCCCTTGAAATGGCTCAAGGCATTCGGCAAAGATTGCGCAAAGCGCTGTCACCTACCTGGGAACTGCTGTATTGGGGGTTAGAGAGGAACAGAGCACTTGCTGGAACAAGGGCCTCCACCAGCCCGAAGGGCTTGAGCTTGTTCATTAAATCGGGATCTCCCGATTTAATGAACCTCCATGAACTCTCTGTGCTCTCTGCGCCTCGAGCGAAAGCGGGTGGTGAATATGAAGGTCCGGCGCAAGGCACTCCGGGTTACTTGGGTTACTTGAGTTATTGAGTTTATTGGGTTTGTTGGGTTGGGAGAAGCGGGCGCATGGCGTTGGGCTCAAGGCATTCGGCGAAGATAGCGCGAAGCGCAGTCGCCTCCTAGCCTCCTAGCTTCCCAGCCTCCTAGCCTTTTCGCCCTGCGCCCAATGCCCTGACAATAGCCCCAACCGCTGTTATGATAAAACATCAGCAATTGCCTGCAAACATCGAGTCGCTCCTTCCCGGGGCGGCAGACTACCTTGCTGACCATCCCCGGGTGATCTTCGCTTACCTTTTTGGCGGCCTGGCTCGGGGTAAACCCCGGCCGCTCACAGATGTGGATATTGCTGTCTACCTCCAGGAACATGCTGATCTCGGTGAATACAAACTTGATCTGCTCGGTGGCCTGACAGAGACTCTTGAAACAGATGAGATCGACCTTGTTGTTCTGAACACTGCTGCACCTTTGCTGGTAATGAATATCTTGATGAACAAGAAGATAATCGTGGACAAGGAGCCCTTTGTGCGGCACAGGTTCGAATCCCTGGCAATGCGAAAATATTTCGATTTTTCCATCAAAGAAGCGGCCATCTTGAAAAGGAGATATCTGCGTGGTTGACGAACAGCTGATTCTCCGGAAACTGTCGGAATTGGATCAGTACTTCCGCCAGATCCAGGAATTCCGCCAAATAACCGCTGCCCAATATTCAACTGACTGGAAAATACAACGCATTATCGAGCGCACCCTGCAAATGATGATCGAAACCTGTGTGGATATCGCTGGCCACATCATTGCCGATAAGGGATACCGGGTGGCCAGGACCTACGCGGACACCTTCAGGGTTCTTCACGAAGAAAAAGTGATCGATAGAAAGCTGCTGAATGCCCTGGAAAAAATGGCCAGATTCAGAAACCTTCTGGTTCATCAGTACGACAACCTGGATGCCCAGATAGTCGTGGGCATTTTGAAGAAAGATCTCGAGGATTTCACAGGCTACAGGCAGGCAATTATCAAATTCCTGAAGACTGCCAGAAACCCGAAAACGTAGGAAGCAATCGGCTTCGCCTTGAACCGTGCACCGTGGATCTGGGAATTGACATTACGATCGCTGAAAGACCATGCGGAGAGTGACTGAGCCCAGCAATGAGCTCTCTAGGAACTTCAACAAAAGATCACACTCAAATAACTATCGCGCAAAGCGCTGGATCTGCCATGCGCCTTGCGCCCTGTGCCCAATGCCGGCTGTTATTATCCGTGACATCTGTGTGTTCCGCCACTGGCGGAACCCGTGTCAAAAAGACAGGGTCAACAGAACATGCCATATGGCAATGATTGCGCAAAGCGCCAGTGCTTTTTACCCTGCGCCTTGCGCCATGCGCCTTGCGCCCTTGAAATGGCTCAAGGCATTCGGCAAAGATTGCGCGTAGCGCTGTACTATACCCTGATAACTGAGAACCGATAACTGATAACCCGGCGGAGCCGAAGGCGCAGCCGCCAGCCTCCCAGCCTCCTAGCCTTTTGGCCCTGCGCCTTGCGCCCTGCGCCCAATGCCATGGAAACGGCTCAAGGCATTAGGCAGAGATTGCGCAAAGCGCTGTACTATACCCTGATAACTGAGAACTGATAACTGATAACCCGGCGCAGCCGCCAGCCTCCTACCTGCGCCCTGAGCCCTGCGCCCAATGCCATAGCGATAGCGCCTTGCGCCAGTACTTTTCACCCAGATGACTGCATTTAGACGAAAACTTCTTGAAATTGCGCCGCTGATATTCAAGGACAGCCCGGTTCTCTTTGCCTATCTGCACGGCAGCTACGCCAGAGGTCTTTCTCATGCTTTCAGTGATCTTGATGTAGGGATTTATGTGGAAGGATTGGATGTAAGGGGCAGCCTTGATCTCGAGCTGTCATTGGCCTTGCGTATTGATGAGGAACTGGGACACGAGTTGCAGACGGATGTGCGTATTTTGAACAATCTCCCTGTTGCAGTCACTGGAAACATCCTCCTTGATGCTGAGCTCATTTATTCGAGGGATGAGGACAGGCGCGTTGTGTTCGAAACATGGATACGCACAAGCTATTTCGACTTTCTTCCAGTAATTCAGCAGTACCGAAACTCTTACCTGGAAAGGGTGGTGCACCATAGTGGTATCTGCTGAAAGGATCGCAGATAAGTTCAGCAAGATGGATGAATTCCTTGGGATCTTGACACGGATGCAAAACACCCCGCTGGATGTGTTCGTGCAGGATAAGATACTGCTTGGAAGCGCAAAGTATTATCTGCAGATTTGCATCGAGACATGCCTGGACATTGCAAACCACATTATTGCTGCAGAGGGTTTCAGGGCACCCAGGGATTACGCGGATTCTTTCAGGGTGCTCGAAGAAAAT
>JAFDGZ010000174.1 GCA_019309045.1 Deltaproteobacteria bacterium
GGCGGTTGATACCTGCTGTGCATCACTTGTGCTCGAGCAACAGTTCAGTGAAGCACTCTGCTAGCAATCTCTTCGACCTCCAGAACCTCAAAAGGTTTGCGCAGAAAGGCAGCTATGCCAAGGTCCCTGGCCTGCTGCTCATAATGTTCCTCGGTGGTAGCCGTCACAATGACCACCTCTGTGGTACTTTTCTGCTGGCGCAGCTTTTCCAGTACTTCTATGCCGCTGATGTCGCTCATTTTTATGTCCAGAAATATAAGCTTTACCCGATGTGAACTCAGGTACTCGAGGGCCTGTTCGCCGCTGCCAATAGTTACTATCGAGTAATCATCGCCTAGCATGGCATCGAAGGACTCGAGGATACCCAAGTCATCATCCACCACCAAAATTTCATCTTCCATGTGCGCCATGGTCACACCTCCTCTC
Source organism: Deltaproteobacteria bacterium (assembly GCA_019309045.1). Lineage (NCBI taxonomy): Bacteria > Pseudomonadati > Myxococcota > Myxococcia > Deltaproteobacteria bacterium. Next base: position 427 of record JAFDGZ010000174.1, read on the forward strand.
GAGTGCCAACTCGAGACAAAGCAGCAGCAAAGATGGTGCCATCAGCAGGCGCCCTGGCTATCTCCTTCAAAGGAGAAGGAAATATTTCATGTTCCCTGGCGAGGGGGGGAAATATTTGTGGCAACAGCTGCGCCATTTCTGCCCATAATCATGTTCAACCACAACCACTGCAGTGGGCAGCCGAGGCCGCCGCACATGCAACCGCTAGAAATGGAGCTGCTGCATTGCCAGGAAGGGATCTCATCTTTATGCGAGCGTCGACTAGCAGTAAAGACTTGCAGACTGTATCCAGGCAGCCTGTCCAGATGTATGGAATTGGTTAGCTGGTCGGCAGCACCACATTAAAAGTTGTGCCCTTGCCAGAAGCAGTCTGCGCCTCTATGGAGCCGCCATGTTCTTGAATTATCTTGTGAGTTATGGCAAGTCCCAGGCCGGTGCCCTTTTTCTTGGTGGTAAAAAAGGGGTTGAAGATATTGTCAGCCGTCTCCCGGTCCATCCCCTCCCCTGTATCAGTGAATTGAATGTGTATCTCATTGTCACATGGTTGGCAGGCGATGCTGAGGCGACCCCCTGCAGTCATCGACTCCTTGGCATTTTTGAGCAGATTGGCAAACGCTCTTTGCAAATGATCGCTGTCAGCCCACACCTCTGGCAATGGCTCCTCAATGTCCAGCAGCAGTTCAATGCCGGCATTTTCTAGCTCGTCTCGGTATAGCTCTGTCAACTGTCTGAGAACTGCCCCTGGAGACACCTGCACAAATTCCATCTTTGCAGGTCTTGCCAACTCCAGGAGATTCTCGATCAGGCCATTGATTCTATTGAGCTCTCGTGGAACTGTGACCTGGAATTTTTGCAAAAATGCAGTATTGGAAACCTTCCTCGGCAGCAGTTGGACAAATGTCTTGATGGCGGAGAGCGGATTGCGTATCTCGTGGGCCAGACCAGCAGACAACACCCCGAGTGCTGCCAGACGATCGGCCTGGCGCATGCGTGCTTCCATCTCCTTAACCTCAGTCACGTCATTGAAGACCAGCAGCATGCCCACCACTGCATCCCGGGCGTCCCTGAGAAAGGAGGTGCTGATCATCAGGGTTCTCTGCTTTTCTCCACCTCGAGCTAGAAAAATTTCCTCATTTCGCACGGCTTTCTGTGTCTGCATGCTCTGGGCAAGAATACGACCGAGAGGGTTGGGCTCCGGCCACAGCTCCTTATAATTCAACCCTTGCCAGGCCCCGCCTTTGAGAGCAAGAATCGTTTCAGCAGCATTGTTGGCACTAACCACTCTGCCGGCAAGATCTAGAGCCAGCACTCCGTTGCTCATGGAGGCCAGAATCATCTCGTTGTATCGCATGAGCTCGAGTATCTCCTCGAGTCTCTGTTCCAGATGGCGCCGCTGCAGTGCCAGTTCCCTGCTCATGATGTTGAAGTTTCTTGGCCAGGGGGCCAGTGATGCGGGCAGACAGAGCATAGGCGCCTACGATACCGAGGAACAATGCTACTGCGCCGATCTGTAAGAGAGCTGTTTTCGTCTGCCGCACCTGCTGATACATGGGTGCCAGGGACAGGCCTACCCGAATGGTACCCCATCGCTGCTGTTCCTCTGTGAAAAGAACAGGAACAGCTATGTCAAGGACCGGTTCTCCTGTTTCTTCCCAGAAAAGGTTCTGCACAATGGGCCCCGAGGCTGCCAGGGCTCGTTTATTCCAGGAATCGGCCAGATATGTTCCCTGGCGGTTATCATGTCCGCTGAAGGCTGCCACACGTCCTTCTTTGTCCAGAATGATGACATAGACGATGTCTCTGCCGCGGCTTGCTTGCTCGGCGTTCTGCTCCAATGCCACATAATTGTAAGTCAGCAGGGCATTGGTGGAAACCGCGGCAATACTCTGGGCCACAGCCAGGCCGCGGTCCCTCATTTCTCTCTGAATGGTGCTGGCAAAGCGCCTGTCAACCAGAAAGACAATTGTGGCCATCAGCACGAGCAGCAGCACAGCTACGGCCGCCATAAACCTTAACTTGAGGCTCATTCTCCGCACAGACCCGCCCACAACAATAGCTCTCCTGCAGCAACTCCGCCAATCGTGGAGCAGAAATATAGGGTGAAACCGGATAGCTCACCAGGCAGTGTCGGCACAGGCCTCACAGCATTCCGCGGCAGCACAGCTGCCCACAGTGTACCTCACAATCCTGCTGGCCTGCGCCCACCTGAGACGTACTTCATTGTAGGGAACAGATCACAGTCGGCATAGACACCCATAAGAATAATGATTTGCGGGGTTGCAGTCGTTCTGCAGCCCGATCAGCGAAATATCCGAACTTGGGCTAACGATCCAACCAGACGCGTTTTAGAGGAATATAAGGCCCACCCAGAGCACTGATTTCCAGTCCTTTCACATATGGTTGGAAGACCGATTCAAAAGTCAAGTAGATCCAGGGGATCATCGGCGCATCATCAAGAATAGACCGCTCTGCCAAACGATATACCTGCATCCTCTCGAGGACGTTGGTCTCAGTCAGTCCCTGTGACAGCAGCTGGTCTACGCGGGCATTATGGTAGCGCATAAAGTTATAGGCCGATGCCGAACCGCAGAGGATGTTCAGAAAGTTGTCAGGGTCCGGCAGGTCTGCAAACCAGGCATACCGATAGACTTCAACGTTTTCTGACCTCAACAGCTTTTCATATGTGGGCCAATCCGTCTCATAGGTTATCTGTAGATCAACCCCAACGGCCTCCAGGTCAGCAGCGATGAGGGCCAATTCTTTTTGTGCCGCAGCTGATTTGGACGCCGAAAGCAGAGACAGCTCGAGCCTTCTTCCCTCCGGAGAGAATCCTGCTTCCTGCAGCAGCCTCTTCGCCTCGGTCGGTTGGTAGTCATACATGCTGTTGTCGGGCGTGTAGCCTGGCATGCCAGGCGGCAAAATGGTCCCAGCCGGGATAAACTGGTCGCCGTACACCTCTCGCACAATCCTGCGCTTGTCAATGGCAAAATTGAGGGCCTGTCTCACCCTGCGATCCTTGAGAGGACCCTTGCTACAGTTCAGACCATAGAACTGCAGACTCAATGTGGGTTTCCGGTAAAACTGAAAGGCTCTACCTTTAACAGCCTCTTCGCGGTGGCTGCCAAAAACCGCAGCCTCTTCCAGGCGCCCTGCTTTGAAATCGGCAAATATTTGCTCGTACTTTGCTCCTGGATAGATATTGTAGACTAACCGATCTAGATAGGGAGGGCCCTCGTAATAAGAATTATTGGCTGCAAGTATAATCTTGTTGCCACTCCAGGACTCAAAACGAAAGGGGCCGGTACCCACGGGATGCCGGGAAAATTGCCTGCCAGCAGATTCCACCTCTTCTTTGGGCACCACCTTGCAGTCCTTCATGGCCAGCACCGAGAGGAACGGCGCAAAAGGCTCCTGCAACCTGATTCTCAAGGTATATTCCCCTGTAGCCTCCAGGCCTCTCACCGCATTGGCTCGACCGCTTCGGTACTCGGCTGCCCCGGAAATTTTCGTCAGAAAATTCACCACGCTTGCTTTCATGTCTGGATCGAGGAGCCGGCGGAGAGAATAGACCACATCGCTTGCGGTTACCTGACGACCATTATGAAACTTCACACCTCGGCGCAGTTGGAAGATGTAGGTGCGGCCGTCAGCAGTAACCTGCCAATCCTTTGCCAGAGCAGGAACCACATTGAGATGTTGATCGAACTGCACGAGTCCGTCGAAAACCTGTTCAATGATTGTTACCGCATAGATGTCAGTGGCAACAGCCGGATCAAGACTCTTGGGGCTCCAGGGCAGGGCTGCCCGGTAAGTGCCTCCTTGGTGCGCCCCTGCTTTCGGCTGGCTGGCCTGTTTTCCCGAGTCCTCAGAAGTGCCGCTCGTGCAGCCTAGAGCTAATACCAGGGCTAGAAATATCTCGAGCATACATCGGAGCATGGTCTCACCTGTATTATCCTTCACTCTGTCCTGTCTGTTGTTTCAAGGTAGATACTACACTATACCAACCTTTGCTGTCTTGGCAAAAAAAAAGCATAACCCGGAAGGGTTATGCTCGGCGCCTTACAACCGCAAATGGTCAGATCTTAGGTACCCCCGCCCCCTGCTGCCAGAACTGGCAGTGTATACATGGCAACGATACCGCCGACAATGACCATTTGCAACAATACCTTTCTCACCTTTTTCATAGAATCCCTCCTTCCCTCAAAATGGTCCTGCCCTTGTGCACCGTTATCTTTTGGCAGCTACACCAAAGCAAGGTGAGTACCAGCTGGGGAGCAAGGGATAAATTCACTTGAAAGTCAAAGTAACTTCTGGATATTAATTGAATTGCACATGATTCCTGTCGCCCACGAAAGGCAGATTACCCGGGTATAGTGAAGTCATGGAAGCGAAATGCACAAATTTCCCCAGGTGCACACAGACATGTGCACTGCCCACAGACATGTGCAACTGAAAGCTGCTGCTGGCAAGCAGCAGTTTGGCAGGCATCACCACTTTGCGAAAGGGTTTCTTGCTAAAAGCTGCTCTTTGCCTGCAGCCCTTGAACACTCAACCTCTAGGAGTCCATGGCAGAGAAATTCATTTGCTCAGGTTCGGAGATCGCCGCACAGAACGGCCAGCGATAGGTATCATGAAGCTTTCTGCTCGGAAGCCGCCCTGATTTGCAGCGCCTTCATCTTCTGCAGCAAGGTGTTCCTGTGGATCTTCAAGATGCGCGCCGCTTCACTCTGATTCCACCCTGCCCGCTTCAGTGCCCTGATTATGTACTGTCGTTCAAAATTTTCCCGCGCTTGCAGC
>JAFDGZ010000175.1 GCA_019309045.1 Deltaproteobacteria bacterium
TCTGTTGACAAAGCGGACATCGGCCCGCCCGAGATCAGCTAGACCACGAATTTGCTTGGGATTTCCCCGGGCCACTACCAAGCCCTGTTCACGGTGCACCAGGTTTACCAGACGCACATCCATCCCCGGCAGGTAGCGCTGGATGTAAGAGACATTGTATTCCCCAGTTTCTGTGTCGAGCAGGTGGCAGCCAGCCAGATGGGCATTCCCTTTGCGCAGCGCCAACAAGCCACCGAGACTTCCCACATTGCTGGAGGCCAGAGTGACGTCAGGGTGATATTTCCTCAGTAGATTTGTGATCAGATCGAGAGTCATGTCATGGCTCCCCACCACCACCAGAGTGCGATCTATGGTCTCTCTGGGAGTGAGCAGGACTACAGGCTGACTCTCGTCTTCAGAGACTCCCTCTACTGTATCTGCTATGCGCAGAAACCCTGCCGCCCGCGTCAGAGAAGTGATGGAGCCGGCTCCCCTGGCCAGGGGTGTGGCCACCAGTTTTTTCCCCACGCGACCTACCTGCACTCTGACAAATTCTTCCACCCCGAGTTTAGAAGGGATTTTCTGGCAGGGATGGGCCTCCACCTTATCGGCCTCGGGTTCCACCAGGCCCTGCATTCTGTAGAGCAAAGGCCGGACAAATTGTTCCAGGCTGATTACAGCTGACACGGGATAGCCAGGATTCCCCACCACGGGCACGGAATTCACCTCACCCAGGACAGTCGGTTTGCCTGGCATTATGGCCACCCCGTGGACCAGCACTTCTCCCAGCTCGGCAATGAGGTTTGCCGTGTGATCTTCAGAGCCAGCCGAGGAGCCGGCATTGACCAGCACAATATGGTAATCGCCCTGCACCGCATCCAGAATAGCCTGCCGCAGCTGCTCGGGCTCATCAGGCACAATTTCATGCCTATGGCAGATTGCCCCCCATTGGCGCAGCAGATGTACCAGAACCCATGAGTTGAACTCCACCACCTTGCCTGCTGGTGGAGCCTTTACTCCCTCGAGATGCTGCACATCCACAAGTTCGTCACCAGTGGGAATCACCAGCACTCTGGGAATCTGCTTTACCGCTACTTCCAACACGCCGGCTCCCAGCATTGCCCCCACTTCTGCAGGGGTGATGAGGTGGTTTTGCGGCAGCAGCAGTTCAGTGGCAACTATGTCTTCACCCACCTTGCGCACATATTGCCAGGGAAAGGCGGCTGCCTGTATTTCCACGGTGTCAGGATCCAGCTGATGCAGCTGTTCCACCATTATTACCGAGTTGGTACCTGGAGGCAGACACTGCCCAGTATTCACCCAGAAGGCATCTACACCCAGTTTCAAGCGTATGGGCTTCTCCGGGGCAGCTCCGAAGGTGCGCTTTGCCTCCAGAGCAATGCCGTCCATGGCCGCAGAGTGAAATGTGGGCACAGAAAAACGGGCAAAGACCGGAGCAGCAGTCACCCTCCCGGCTGATTCAGTGGTAGCTATCTTCTCCACGGAAAGCATGGTGGAAAGGTCCCAGTGTCCAAGAAAAATCTCCACTGCTTCCTGCAGAGATTTCATCTTCAAATATATCCGCCGTGCCATAGAACTCCTCTTGTTGATTGAACTCCTGACATGCAGCTGGCTGCAGCCCCATGGTGACTGGCAGTATAAATGTTGGGGCATTGTCGAAGCCCCGCTACAGCAGCCAGACCTCGACCTCTGCGCCGCCATAGATGCCCTCAGAGTAGCGTTCGATCCGCACCAGGCCGTCGGCCTTCACCAGCGGGGATATGAGCCCAGAAGGTCCGAAAAGCGGCTCAGCCTCCAGCACTCCTGCCTTTCTTGTCAGTCTGACCCTGACAAAATCCTCCCGGCCCTGTTTGGAGGGCACATTGCGGCTGAGTCTGGCCGCCAGCGGCCAGCCCCTCCCCAGTGCGGGCTCCATGCCGGCAAGATAATCAATGAAAGGCCGCACCAGCACCTGAAATACCACCAGAGCCGAGGTGACATGTCCGGGAAGACCCCAGAATGCCTTGCTGCCGATGCGCAAGAGTATGGTTGGTTTGCCGGGACTGATAGCCACCCCGTGGACCAGCACCTCACTATCTGCAAATGAAGAGAGCACCTCCAGTGTCAGGTCCCGGGTGCCAACCGACGATCCACCAGAGATGAGACAGATATCAGCCTGCGCCAGGGCCTGCTCACAACTGCGCCGCAGCGGCTCGTACTGATCCGCCACCAGGCCGACAAGCACTGGTTCACCACCTGCATGGCGCACCATGGCAGCCAGACTGTGGAGGTTGATGTCGCGTATCTGACCAGGCAGAGGAGTCTCTTCCAGCGGCACGATCTCATCGCCAGTGCTGATAATGGCTACTCGAGGCCTGCGTCTCACTGAGACCGAGACATGCCCAATGCCCGCCAGCAAGCCGATATCCTGCGGCCGTAGCCGCCTTGCTGTCGGCAGTACCTCCGCCCCAGCTTCACAGTCATCGCCCGGCTGAATCACGTTTTCCAGGGGCGCCACGCTGCGGCCGACAGCCACACTGCGGCTGTCGAGTTCCTCCGTGTACTCGACCATGACCACAGCGTCGGCGTTCCTGGGCAGCATGCCTCCGGTGGGAATTCGCACAGTCTGGCCGGCGCCCAACTCAATGCCCGCCTCCTGTCCCATGAGCACCTCGCCAACCAGCTGCAAAAGGCTGGGAAGGCTTTCTGAGGCCCCAAAAGTATCACGAGCCCTCACAGCGTAGCCATCCACCGTTGAACGAGGGAATGACGGCAGGTCTTCCGCAGCCAGCACTGGAGCTGCCAGCACCCGGTTGTCTGCCTGATCAAGCGGTACTTCTTCACAGGGGAGCAGAGGAAAACGGCAATATTCCGCCCAGACCTCTTCTCTTGTTTTGACATGAAAAAACTGGGTCTTCATACTGTTGTCGCTTCTCTTTCAATAAAATTTCCCGGGCGCAGAATAGTATCATGCCCCCAGATGATGCACAAGC
>JAFDGZ010000176.1 GCA_019309045.1 Deltaproteobacteria bacterium
GTTTGACCGACGAAATATATGGCAACTCTTCGATCCAGGACCAACAAAACACATGTTGCCAAATCACAACCAACTATCGTTTAATTTCAACTACTTATAACCGGACAGCAGTGCATTTAGATGCTCTTTTTCGTGCTTTCGTGGTCAATCTTCTCCGTTTATTTCTCCGCCTCCGGTGGATCAGGTTTGGGTTGGGAGAGAGTTAGATTGAAAGAACGGCACCAGTTGCTTCTGAATTGGTTCCCCGATTCTATGGAATGACAGCATGGCAAGCAAGACTTTTTTGTTTCACTCCTCAACAATCAGTTGAAACACTTGCAAACTCCATTAGAAGTGATAACTTACAACGTTATTGCCCCACCTCTTTGACCTTTGCCGCCGTGCATGGAGGCAGCGGGGCACAATTATTCTTGTTTGTCACCCTGCTCAGGCGCAGCGCTGAAACAAGAGATGCGGTACAGTTCAAACGTCATCTTTTTTCAGTTCATCATTGACACAGAATAACCCACCTCACGACAGCGGGTCGGTAGCCGAAGGCTTCAGCGTCCGTTGCCAACTATGGATATCGGCTCCTGGTAAGACGACCGGCAGTTTGTCTTTCTTTCTTGACATCCCCGAACGGAACCTGAAGGTTGCGCCCAGCAGTTGTTGAGGATGCCATCTCAGCTTGTCGACTTGAGGCGACCATGATAATTGTATTTTCCCCTTTGCGAATTCTGTTAGAATTGATAAGGTACATAATTCTATACCGTCACTGATATTTTTGCTGCCATGTCCGGAAGTAGCGGTGTTCAAATCTGGCATTCGTCATGTTATCCGGGGTAGTTAGTATCGGCATAAGAAGTATGCTATGATTTCGTTGTCAATCTCTATTTCAGTTTGGCATCAGTGCATTGGAGACCACTATGAGCAATAAATTTGGAAAAAAGTCGGATTCCGTCCCTGCCATGAGTTGGCTTCTGGTTGCGGTTGTACTGATCCTGGCTGCCGCATTGCTGGCTCCAACTCCGGCTCTGACTGCCAAGTACAAGTCATTTGAAGGCATAATTCAGGGGGCCAATTGTGTCCACAATAAAACAGGTTGCCCTGAAAGTCCTTCTGACCCCCACGTTGCCGCAGAGCATGACTTCGTCCTGCTGATGCCGGACGGCAGTCACTACTTCCTGCTCAATTTAAATCGTCCTATCAAGGCCCAATACGTGACCATGCCGGTGCGGGTAACCGGGGAAATACAGGGAGAAGGTATCTGGGTTCATACAATGGAAGTCAAGAAGGACGGCAAATACAAACTGGTGTGGAGTTTCGAAGAAGAAGAACGATTGCGCCAAAGAGAGCTGCAGATGTACCGCGGCGGCAACTAGACCGATGAATTGCAGGACCAACCCATAGGGGCAGGTTTGAAACCTGCCCCTACGAAAAGTTGTCATTGGTTTGGAAATATTTTTTGGTTCGGTCCGACCACCCACTCTACAATCCCAATTACCATCCAAAAACATTCGGCTGACAGCTCCAGGCAAGATTTTTAATCGTGGAGGAGAAGCCAAACTGCAACAGGCTGGCCACGCAGGGACCTGTTCTTCTTGAACTCATAGGCGCCAATGTCCAGGGTGCTGTCTGAGGGACGCGCCTCGGCACTTTGCTGTTTGACGTATTGAAATAGCACCGGGTAGGCATCATCATTGAGCGTGGTGCCGGCATCTATGCATGCCGAGTTGCTGGCAAGGTGGTAGTCCTGGCTAGCTCCGTCCACGAAACCCGGGGTGTCGCCGGTAATATTGCCACCGTCATCGTGCATGGTTCCGCTGAGGCCGCTGTGGCTGTCTACCCAGCCAGCCTTCAACCAGTTGTTTTTCAGGCGGACGACTCCGGCTTCATTGACAAGGGCAAGATGTCTGCCTGCAGCGGTGGTGTAGAGGATGTTGTTTCGGCAGTCGCAGGACTCATCGTTGGTTGATAGACGCAGGAGGGTAATATTGCCAGAGCGGCTGGAGACCACAGTATTATTGTAAAAGTAAAGGGTCCCTTTGCGATATATGCTTTCGTTGCCGCTGTCCCCTCCGTAGTGGATGATCTGGCTGTTTCCGGCTCCATCCGGCTCAATAAGAATGTTGCCGTAGACGTAAGTCTTGCGGTAGCTCGGGTGATTGACAAGAGCCATGCTGTCTTCGGCGTCGACCAGGTCGAGCTGCCGGTTGCCGCTTTCGATCCAGTTGTAGCGCACCACAAGCCCGGCTGATCGATCCTTGAGGTTGTTTCCCAGACAGTCTGCCCGCAGCGGGCCAAGGTAGTTGAACTGATAGATGATGCCAATGGCGGCGGTGTAGGTGTTGTGCTGATAGATGCTGTGTTCGATGCCGTTATCGTAGATCCGGCAGCCCTCTATGAGAATGTTCCTGGCAGCGTGAGAGATGAACAGCCCATTTCCCGAGTCGTGCAGAATGCAGTTGCGGATGGTGATGTTCTGGCCGGTTTCCATGTAGACCGAGGCCGCGTTTTCAGCATAGCTCGTCAGGCCGTCCCGCCCTGTGAACTTATAAGGGGTTCTGCCGCTCCGGATGTCGAGGTTTTCAAGGATAATCCAGGTCGGCTCGGCCACAGCAGGTATGTTGGCGCCGCCGATTTTGATGACCCCTCGCCCTTCGTTCCAGAAGTTGATTTGACTGCGGGTGGTCGCATTCCGACCGTCGATGACAGGCAGCTGTCCACTATCGCTGGCCACCCCTTGCACCTTGAAGGGCTGCTGCTCTGTTCCCTGAACAGCAATCACCCACTTCTCTGTGTAGGGTTCCTGCCGCCAGTAGATCAATACCTGATCACCCGCCTCCATATTCTCCCAGGGGACGTCGCCGATGTTTGCATAACCCTTCCCAGGACCCACCTCATAGGTTGCCGAAAATGCAAAGAGAGGCAGGCAAAGAATCGATAAGCACAAAACCGCCGCCATCCTGCTGATCATGAACTCCTCCTGGGCGGGATCGATCATTGCAGAACCCGTGTTAATAATAGTTGCCTTGCCATAATTTACAGCGGAAGACATAGCCGCAGGGGCAGGTTTCAAACCTACCCCTACAATGGGGCACCAGGCAGGGCCAAAGGTTGGACCCTGCCTTTTTCTAGCTGAACCGAAAGAGGCATTTTTTCAATCGGATGAGCCGATTAAATACTGGCAGCGAACCGCCTCTGGCCATGTCA
>JAFDGZ010000177.1 GCA_019309045.1 Deltaproteobacteria bacterium
AAATGGCTGAAATCTTCATTAGCAGAAACATCTTCACGGAGGCAGTGGAACTGCTCGAGAGTGCTCGGCATGTGGTCTCTATCCACGAGAGCGACGAAATCCTGCCCACGGAGGAACTCATTTTGAGAGCCCGAGGCAAAGAGGGTCTTATGTGTCTGTTGAATGACAGGATCGATGAAAGAGTGATCGAAGCCCTTCCGTCCCTCAAGATAATCTCTAACATTGCAGTGGGCTATGATAACATCGATTTGGATGCTGCCAGCAGACGGGGAATCATGGTGACCAACACTCCCGGGGTGCTCACCGAGACTACTGCTGACTTCGCTTTTTCTCTCATGTTGGCCGTGGCCAGGAAGGTGGTGGAAGCAGACAGATACGTACGGGCAGGGAACTTTCAAAGGTGGGAATTCATGCCCCCTCTCATGGGCCTGGATGTACACGGCAAGACTCTCGGTATTGTAGGTTTCGGCCGCATAGGCCAGGCCGTGGCCAGAAGAGCTCTGGGCTTCAATATGAAAGTGGTCTACTACAGCAGATCACCTCACAGAGAAGCTGAAAGGCAACTGGCGGCCACATTCGTTCCCCTGGATGAGCTTCTGGCGGTAAGCGACTTTGTTACGCTCCATGTACCTCTCAACAAAAATACCAGGCACATGTTATCAACTGCCGAGTTCAGCAAGATGAAGAGTGAGGCAATTTTGATCAATACCGCCAGGGGTCAGGTGGTGAACGAAGAGGCCCTTGTTCGAGCCCTCGAACACGGTGAGATTGGAGGCACAGGTCTGGATGTTTTCGAAGAAGAGCCTGCTGTCCACCCGCGGCTCATGTCGCTGAATAACAGGGTGGTACTGGCACCTCATCTCGGCAGTGCCACCCGCGAGACCAGACTGAAAATGGCACTCTTGGCAGCAGAAAATATGTTGCAGGGACTACAGGGCAACAAGCCTCCTAATCTAGTAAACAAAGTATGATGTGAGTGTGACCAGAACTGCTATTTTCGGAAAAACTCCTAGCCGTGGCCATCTCTTTCGACAGGAGATCACCGGGCGCATGAGCGTCAGAATTGAATATCAGCGCTGCTCCGGCAGCCTGAGCTCGGCGCACCACATGACCATTGGTAAAGCTGTGTCCCTTGCGACCTGATATTTCCAGGAGGACCCCCCGTTTCGCTGCCAGAGACGCCTCTTCTGCGGTGAGGAGCCCTGGATGGGCCAGGATATCGACGTCGGCTTCGAGGCCTGCCCTGTTGGTTCCTGGCAGTACCGGCTCCACAATGGTTTCGCCATGCAGCACCACAATTGCCGCTCCCAGGGCCCTGGCTTCCTCCGCCAAACCCCTTATGGTCTCGGGTGGTACATGGGTAAGTTCTATGCCGGCCAGCGCCTGAATGGTGTTGTGTCTGTTGATCTCAGCTACTACCCGGGCCACCCTTGGCACCACCAGGTCGAGGTTGCTCCTGTCAGCATGGTCCGTGATCGCAATGTAGCGAAGCCCCAACTCTTCTGCTCGCCGCACCAGTTCGCTCACCAGCATCTCGCCATCACTAAAAAGAGAGTGTGTGTGTAAATCGATCAACCCCAAACTCCTTTCATCCATAATGATATCGTTCACCTTGTTCTGTTAAGAACAGCAACAGCATGTTAATTGCAAAGCTGGTGTCTCCTGGGTCCTATAGCAACCCACATCGGCAAAATCTGCCGTTTACTGCATCCGGGTGTCTTGAAAATGCCCTTGCAAGAGTTTTACTGCCAACAGTAGAGTTTGTGCCATTTAGCCCCCTGGGCATGGTGAGCACTGCCGGGTCTCTCACACCCCTGGCCCCAAGGGTCAAGTATGTGTACTGATCAGGGCATTGCCAGGAAAGAAGAATACCCAGAATTCATAGTGACTGGCAGTTATGCGGCTTGGCTGGCAGTTGATGGGCGGAGGTTCACATCTTGTATTTACCGAAATCATCCGGCGACAGGTTTTCAAGGATCTCGGTCCATTTCTTGGCTTCTTCGTCATGGATTTCGGCTTTGCCTTTCGACTCTATTTTAGCGGATCTTTCGATGACTTTCTCATTCACAAAAATGCGGGCATTCATCCGTAGCGCTATTGCCAGGGCGTCGCTAGGCCTGGCATCGATCTTTGATTCCTTGCCTTTGATATTGAGGTATATCCAGGCATAAAAGGTATTATCCCTGAGGTCACATACTTCGACCCGGTCAACGGTGATGCCCACGTGCGTCATGAGATTCTTCATGAGGTCATGGGTCATAGGACGTGGAAACTTGATCTGCTCGAGTTCAGTTGCTATTGCGGTTGCTTCCAGCAATCCTATCCAAATAGGCAGGGATGTCTCGTTCTTGAGGTCTTTCAAGACCACTATGGGGGTGTTTGTCTGTGGGTCCATTGTCAAACCCGAAATCTTCATCTCCCGCACCATGATGTTTCCCTCGCAACCTGAGAGGTTCTACTGGAGTCGATGCGCATCACTCCTCGAAGTGAATGGGCATAGCCGGCAGTGATGAGTACCTCTACTTCTTCGCCTATCAACTCGGGCGAACCTTGGAAATTTACCACACGATTATGGATCGTGCGACCGCTCAGCTGACCCGCATCAGCCTGGCTGGTGCCTTCGACCAATACCGTCTGCACACTGTGGACCTGCGCCTCATTGCGCTCGCGGGTTATTCTTTCCTGCACATCCTGGAGCTGCCGCAGCCTGCGTAGCTTGACTTCTTCAGGAATCTTGTCAGGCAATTTTCTTGCCGCAGTAAAAGGCCGATCTGCATAATGAAATGAGAACAAAGCATCAAAACGTATTTGTTCAATTAGATCTATAGTAGCATGAAAGTCTTCTTCTGTCTCTCCCGGAAAGCCGACAATGACATCAGAGGAGACGGCAATCTCGGGACATAGCTGCCGTAGCCTTTCTACCAGCCCGAGGTAATGCTCCCGGGTATAATGGCGATTCATTCTCTGTAGAATACGATCTGAACCCGATTGCACGGGCAGGTGAATATGCGGGCAGAGCTTGTCAATTTCAGCAAAACATTGCATGAGCCGTAGCGACAGGTCCTTAGGATGAGAAGTGGTAAATCGTATTCTTTTTAAACCGCCTACCTGTGACACCCTTTCCAGCAGGCTGGCAAAATCTTCACCTTCAGGCAGGCCCTTGCCATACGAGTTCACATTCTGCCCCAACAGAGTAATTTCCCGAACTCCAGAGTCGGCCAGATATTCCGCTTCTCGAATAATTTGGTAGAGGGGACGGCTGTATTCCCTGCCCCGCACCCATGGCACTATGCAGTAGGTGCAAAAATTGTCGCAGCCCCTCATGATGGTGACATAGGCTGAAACCGAGCGCTGCAGCCTCGCTCTGCGGCAGTCGTCCATCTCTGCAAAACGGTAATCAAATTCTACAGCACATGAACGTTCGCCGGTCTTGGCCAACCGTTGCAGCATCTCTGGCACCCGCCACAGGCCGTGGGTCCCCACCACCAGGTCCACATGAGGAAATCTTTGCAACAAAGAACCACCATACTGCTGGGCAACACAGCCGCCGAGCGCTACAACTAGATCTGGCCGCCTTCTTTTCAATGCTTTCAAGCGCCCCACATAGCTGAATGCTTTCTGTTCAGCCTTGCTCCGCACGCTGCAGGTGTTGACAAAGACAAAGTCCGC
>JAFDGZ010000178.1 GCA_019309045.1 Deltaproteobacteria bacterium
ACTGAGAAAGATTCTACGTGACGCAGAACTCACCTTGCAAGAATTGGACAACCTTGTGCAAAGATAAAATACAGGAAGAAATGTCATTCCAGGAAGCTACTGCTTTAAACTGCAGGTTTCCTTTCCTCAACTTTCTACCGGGGGGCTTCCCTCTCCCCAAGACAAATTGCCTTTAACACTTTCATCCCACGGCTGGATTGGCCTGGATCAGGTAGCCGGCATCACTGGAATGTGCACCAATGCCCTGCACCGTTGCTATGGCATTGGGCGCATGGCGCAAGGCGCAGGGAAAAAGGCTAGGAGGCTGGGAAGCTGGGAGGCTAGGAGGCGGTAGCGCTTTGCGCGATCATTGCTCTGTGGCATGTTCTGTTGACCTGTTTTTTTGACACGGGTTTCGCTGCGCGAAACACACGGATGCACACGGATAGACTCGCGTTTGATAGTGGTTGGATCGCTTCAAGGCCCCGCGTTGCGGTGTCACGCTGCTGGCGCATCGTGGCTGCGTGGAGCGTGTGAGCCCAGGAATAAGCAAGCTTATTCCCGTGCTCACCCACTCCCCGCATGGCCTTTCAGCGATAATACTGTCAACTCCCAGATAATTCCTTTGTAGATGTCATCAATTTTCTTTGGATGTTGAGGATAGAGTAGTTTCAATTATCCGCTTTTATCCCCTGAGTAGAGAGTGATTCTAAGACGGGTAAATTAGATCAATCATGGTGTGGTATAAGTGTGACGATAGCCGTTGCGAAGAGTGAAGTTGGTGTTTGAGGAGGTGAAAGAGCTTGCTTTTTCGCGACCTCAAATGCCAACTGAACGCGCTGCGTCAGCAGCGCCCAGCCTGCGGTGCAGGCTGCTTGGCAACGGCGGCACCTTCAACCACACGTGTCTCTCAAACGCGTCCATCCGTGGCATCCGCGTGTTCCGCCAACGGCGGAACCCGTGTCAAAAAAGCGGGCTCAAGGCTTAAGGCGCAAGGCTTTCGGGGAAGATGGAGCCCCGCGCTAGCGCTTCCTCTTGTCACGGCGTCTTGTCGCGGCGAAGTTTGACGTAGCCGGAAGCCGCAGGCGAAGCCGGAAGCTTCCCAGCCTAATAGCCTTGCGCCGTATAATAAAACGAGCGAGCGCCAAGCGAGCGGTCGAACAAGCGACCATGAGCCTGTCGAATGGGAGCGATCGAACGAGTGAACCGTGAGCTCGTCGAACGGGAACGATCGGACAAGCGCAGCGATCGAACGTAATAGCCCTGAGCCCTGCGCCCGTTTCTCACGACCCAACAAACCCAAGTAACCCCAATATCCTGCGCCAGTATTTCTTCACCCCTCAACACGGAACTGATACCCTCACATTCAGCGAATCCAGTCAATGTGAACCAGATGGCCTACATGTTTGAATTCAGGATCACCTGTTACCAGAGTGGCGGAATGCTCAATGGCACATGCGAGAGCAAAACAATCGGCATATGAGAGAGGAAATTCCGCCTTGAGTTCGGCTGCCCTGTATACAAGAGAGTCAGGAACAGGAAGAATCTTCAAACCCAACTGATAAACACGGCCGAGGATTTCCACTTTTTTCTGATCACCAAATCGCCTCTTGATCATATAGATGATTTCGCCAAGATTTATCACGCTCAAAAGTTGATCCAGTTGCTTCCTCCGTGACCATCGCAAGATCTTGGCCACGACCTCCGCGCCTTCTTCCTTTTGGAAAAACGCCAGAAGGGCATGACTATCGAACAGGTAACTGGTTGTCATTCTACAAAGTCCTTCCTCCGTTCTCTCAGTAGTTCTTCAGATAATGATGGAGTTGGGGGAAGACAGCCCATAGCCGCTTCTACAGGATCTTTGGCCGGGGGCATGAGATAGATAATGTTGTCGTACTCAAAAATCTCGATTTCAGTGCCGGGCTGAATGCCATATTTTTTTCTTATTGCTGCCGGGATTACTAACTGTCCCTTGGCCAATACTTTTACACGATGCATGGCACATTCTCCTTAGTTAAACGTTTTGCCAAATTGTATAATTTTGGATGTGGAGGCTCAAGGGAAAACCGGCAAACAGAAAATTCTGTGAATGGCAAAGCTCGGGGCCCACGGCGCAAGGAGCAGGGGAAAAGGCTAGGAGGCTAGGAAGCTGAGAGGCTTCCGGCTTCGCCTGCGGCTTCCGGCTACGTCAAACTTCGCCGTGACAAGACGCCCTGACAGGAGGAAGCGATGGCGCTTTGCGCCATCTTCGCCCAATGCCTTGCGCCCTGAGCCCTGCGCCCGTCTTTTTTCGACAGGATTTTCAAGATTTCTGTTCTTTTTCCATAGTCAAGCAACAAGCTCCATGGCGGATACGGCGCTTTGCGCCTGCTTCACACCCCTGATAACCGATAACTGATAACAGACAACTCCGGCGTAGCCGGCGCCCTGCGCCCTGAACCCATTTTCCCCTGTGGGAGCGGCATCTTGCCGCGATAACCGAGCAACAAAGAAAATACAGCGCTACGCGCCATCTTCGCCGAATGCCTTGCGCCCTGAGCCTTGTGCCGTTGCTATGGCATTGGGCTCAGGGCGCAAGGCGCAGGGCAGAACTAGCGCTTAGCGCAATAGTTGTTTGAGTGTGATTTGTTGAGCTTTGCAGGGAGCTCATTCCTGCGCCAATCTCTCTCCGCAAGGCTTGGCGCGGCGTAGCATTAGCGAAGACGGGTGGCTAATTTAAACAATGCAGCCGGCAGCCTCCCAGCCTAAATGGGTCCATCAATGCTAGCCGCAACCTTCAGGTTGCGCCAGCGGCTGTCAATACTATCAGTCATGCCGCCAATCAAGCCCCACGAATCGAAAACAGGCCTGGCCAACGCAGTCTAAGGCAGGGCATTGG
>JAFDGZ010000179.1 GCA_019309045.1 Deltaproteobacteria bacterium
TGGCAAGAAAAAACTCGAGGTGCTCTACCCCAGACCTGCCGGCATCGTGGCACACTCAGTGGCTGACATAATAACCCTGGAGCAGGCCCGCCTCCTGCTGGAGGAGAAGGTCAGGCAGCTTTTCTGGCAAGTGGACAAGCGAGTTCTACAGTCTGTGCTGCAGATATCTGAGACCCTGCTGAGTGCCAACCTGCGCTACGATCAGCGCGAGAATGACCGACGAATCGAGGAAATCATCCGACGGTATCCTTCGAAGGTCATTGCTTACAATCCAGGGGACATTCTGGTGCCGTTTCGTAAAGTGTTGAGCGAACAGGATGTCCTCCTGCTGGACGAATACAGCAAACAACAAAACTATAGTGAGCTGCCCTGGCTGATTACGGTAATTTTTTTCACTCTGCTGCTCTATAATCTCTTTCTCTCCCGCATTTTCGGCAGCAATAGCCGCAAGAGAACACCATATCTACTGTTGCTGTCCCTTCTCCTAATCACCGTAGTACTCTTCAAGGCGTGTCTCTTGTTTACCGCATTTCCTATCTACTTCATCCCCTTTGCCCTGCTGCCTTTTCTCATTGTCCTGTTGAACAATGACGGCGTCCCTGCTACCTGGACCACCATAACTGGCGCCATTCTCCTCACTCTGTTTGCTTGCAGGACCCTGAGCACCCTTCTCTTTTTTACCTTCAGCGGCATGGTCGCCCTGCTGCTTTCTTCCAGAATACACAAGCGAGTGCATCTTCTGTTGCCCTCGCTCGGCGTGGGCCTGGTAAACACAGTGCTCGTTTTTGCCTTTGCCACGGATTTCGCCAAAGTGGCCTCACACCTTGACAATATGCCTGCTGCCAGCGCCACTTTGCAGTCCATGTTTGTCGCAGGCAACGGCTTCGCCTCACTTGCCTGGGGCTTCATGGGCGGTCTGCTGGCAGCGCCTCTGGCTATCTTGCTTCTTCCCGTAATGGAAATGAGCTGGCATATCTCCTCCACTTTCAAACTGACGAGGTATGCCGACCTGCAGCAACCGCTCATGAAGGATCTGCTGTCGAGGACCCCGGCCACCTACCAGCACAGTATGACGGTTGCCTTTCTGTCGCAGGCCGTGGGTGAGGCTATTGGAGCCAACACTCAACTGTTGCGCATCGGCGCTTATTATCACGATATCGGCAAGATGGCTGATCCAAAGTTTTTCGCAGAAAACCAGGCTGCGGGCAAGAACCCCCACGACGATCTGGACCCATACGAGAGTGCCAGAATTATCATCGGCCACGTACACCATGGGGAAGAATTTGCCCGGGAGGCGAAGCTGCCTCAACTTGTCATCGACTTTATTTCCCAGCACCACGGCACCCAACTGGTGGAGTATTTCTACGACAAGGCCATGAAGAACAGCCAGGGAACAAAGCCCCGCAAGGAGGACTTCCGCTATCCGGGTCCCAAACCACAGAGTATCGAAGCGGCCATATTGATGATCGTGGATGCGGTAGAGGCTACTTCCAGATCACTGGAAGAGCCAACCAGGGAAAAGATAGAAAAGATGGTGGTGCTCACTGTTATCAAACGGCTGGCTGACGGCCAGTTCGACGAATGCAATCTGTCCACCCGCGACCTGGGCAAGGTGATCCACACCCTGGTGGATTCCCTGGAGGCCTCCCTTCATTCCAGGGTGCAGTATCCATGGCAGGAAAGAAAGAAAAACAGCACCAGGCGCGCCTCATAGGGATACTGCTCTCTCAGAGCAACTGTTCACACCCGTAAGTACCCAGATACTCTGCTGACCGAGCACAACCCTCGTAGCCTGATCGCGTAATCTTGAACAAAGCTGCCCTGCTCGAGCACTTCCTCAGTATTTGAGCATTATGCCCATGCCGTGCAGAGCGGCACTTATGGGGGCGGCCAGATTGTAGCGCTGATTGGCAAGAATGCTTCCCGGACTGCTATTCAGGACGATCCATGGATGGATATCAACGGCTCTTTCCAGCTCTTCGATGATTTTGTCCATGAGATCGAGGGCGTCAATTGTGCGAAGCTGTTCTACAAAACTCATTCGCACTGCTCCCAGAATTTCCACCATGACGTGTGCTACGCCCTGGGCGTAGTAAAAATAGTCGTCGGAGGCAAAGAAGCTCACCTGGGAGCCGTCTGCCTCGAATTCCTTGACCAGATTTTCGTGGCAGTTGCCAAGGAGATCCTTGTAGGCGGCAACCAGTGAAGAAAGGTTTTCCACCCTATAATAGAAACGACTCTTGCCCTGGCGCAGGTTGGCGAGAAACTTCTTCAATTCCTCGATAGCCGACTCATACTGGCTCTCTGCCGAGGGGAACCAGAACTGGTCGGCTTTGTTCATCAACAGGTTTACCGCCTGAATGAGGTGAGGATCATAGGCGTCCGCGTCGCCGAATCTGGTAAAGCTTTCCTTCAAGCGAATCGTGGTGAATCTGATTGCCTCCAGGGCCCCCAGCTGGAATTGCTTGACGTTGTCAGTTATCTTGCCCAGAATAATGTCATTGGGCCGCCAGCCCAGCACCCGGCCGTTCAACTCATGGTCCAGCACCTCGATCAGCTTCTCAGTAAATAGAACCCCCGGTATGGCAGGACCTTCCTTCTCAACCGCGTGAGCTGCCTTTTTCGGAGGACGGTGTGCAGTTTTGGCTAGCTCTTTTCGCTCTGGAGCCGCTTCTACCTGATGAGCTGGCTGCTTCTCTACCTTTTTGTGCTCCACCGCCGCCTTTTCAACCGCAGACTCTTCCTTTTTCACAGCGGCGTGCTCTTCCCCGGACGCTGCCTTTTCCT
>JAFDGZ010000180.1 GCA_019309045.1 Deltaproteobacteria bacterium
GATTAGCAGGCGAGCCTCGAGAAGCCGGCCGCGTACATTGCCCTTGTCCTTGTCCAGCACTTTTTCCACGATTTTGCGGGCTTCTTCAGGCTTCCCCATGTCCAGGTAAAGTCCGGCCACCGCGTTCTGAATTTCCACATTGTCGGGCTGCAGTTCCATGGCTTTGTTCATCCACTCTAGGGCCTGGTCCCACTTCTTCTGGGAGGCATAGAAGGCTCCCAGGGTCATTTTGGGTCCAGCCTCGTCCGGAGCCATCTGGACTGCCTTCAAGTAGGCTGCTTTTGCAGACTCCAGGTCACCATGGCGCAGGTAAAAGTTGCCCAGCTCGGTCTGCAGACTTGCATTATTCTTGTCAAGGTTGATCGCCTGCTTGATCTCTGTTTCTGCCTCCGCCAGTTTGCCCCGCTGCTCGTAAAAACGGGCAAGCTCCATCCTGGCCGCAGCGTTTTTCGGGCTGGCATCCACAGCCTGTTCCAGGTAGTCCCTGGCCTGCGAAAACTTTTGCTGTCTGCCGGCAATGCGAGCCAGGGCAATGTAGGCCCTGATATTTTTCGGATCCAGCTCAGTTATCTTCTCGAGCACCCTGGAGGCTTCATCTGCTTTGCCATCCTGCAGGAGCAGGGCCATCCGCAGGAACAGACCATCCACGTTTTGCGGTTCTTTTTCCAGCACCAGGTCCGCCTTTTCCCTGGCCTCCTCAGGTTTTCTGGCAAGCAGATAAAACTGTCCGAGCTTTAGCTGGGCGTCTATGTTTTCAGGATCCAGTTCAACTGTCTTGGAAAGTTCTGCAAAGGCCTCCTGTACATGGCCGGTCTTCAAGTACGCCAGGGCAAGCTGATAGTGGGCAGCAGCAAACTTGGGATCTGCCTGCACCGCATTCTTGTATTCGATAATGGCCTTGTCGTATTCCTGACTGGCAAAATATTCTGCCCCACGCTTCATATGCTTTGCTCTTTTTTCGGCCGGGTTGCCGCTGCACGCAAGCAGCAGCAAGATGATTGCCACAAGAGCATACCTGCTCCGACGGTTGTCACTAGAAAGTTGCATGCAAACCTCCCTCGAGGA
Source organism: Deltaproteobacteria bacterium (assembly GCA_019309045.1). Classification (NCBI taxonomy): domain Bacteria; kingdom Pseudomonadati; phylum Myxococcota; class Myxococcia; species Deltaproteobacteria bacterium. The sequence continues at coordinate 1,066 of JAFDGZ010000180.1, forward strand.
TGTGGGTAGAAGCAACACAGCCTTTCCTATATAGAGAATTATGAGCAGATGCGCAAGTCGAGTTGTAGGGTCATAGGGTCGTAGGGTCATAGGGTCGTTGGGTCGTTGGGTCGTAGGGTCGTAGAGTCGTTGGGTCATGGGGTTGTAGGGTCGTTGGGTTGGAGAGGGTGGGTGGGGAGAAGGGAGAGTGCTTTGGGCAATCCTTGCTCGGCACCCTGTGGCCAGGCCATTTCCTTATTCGACACGGGTTCTGCTTCCCCGCTTCCTGGCTCTATTTCTTTCCACCCGACTCCATGTTGTCAATCTGGCACATTTTGTGCTTAAAGTTTACATACCAGGCAAAAACCACCAGCAAAGACCCGGCGGAATATTCCAATGACAAACATATTAGTTGCACTCTGCATCTGGCTTGTGGCCTCCATTGTTGCCGGCTTTGCCTTTTGCCGCTTCTGCCACCTGAGACCCCGGGTGCACCATATGCCTCAACCCTCTGAGCACAACTGTGCATCTTTGCCTTATTTCCCCGCAGATCCACAGTCGGAAAACGACATCAACGAACAGGAAGTTGCCTGATCTGGCAATGGCCTTGAGGAGTCGCGCTGGTTCCTACACCGTGCTCTGCCGCCCGATTCTCGAGGCCAATTGATCCACTGTAATGGCGCTGAACAGCACCACCCCAAATACGAGCCAGCTGACGATAATATGCGGTTTGTGCCCGGCCATGAACGGTCCAATATAATATGCTGCCAGAGCGATGCTGCTGAGCCGCAGCACACCTGCGATGATCGCTATCGGCACAGATGCCAGCACCACCAGGATTCTTGCTATGGCGCTCTTCTTCAAGACAAAGGCATAGGCAAGACTGAAAACAAAGAAAGAGAGGAGGTAGCGAATGCCGCTGCAGCTCGGAGCTACCAGCAGGCTGACATTTGGCAGGTAGAGGGTGAAGCCGTCGCGATAAATGGGCAGGTGAAGCAGCTGGGTGAAGCCAACGCAGCCTGCCGTGGTCAGACTGCGCATCCATTCAGCAAGCCGGCTGTAGACAGTTGCAGGCAAGGGAACCATGGTGACAAGGAAAAAGATTGGAAAGATGACCTCTTTGCAAAGCTGCCAGCCGAACAGTGTCAGAGTCAGCCCTGCCGTGAGCAGAAGAAATGACAGTATCGGCAGCATAATTTCTTTGCTTCCATGGGCAGAGTAGAGGAGGATGAATGCAGCGGCTGCCAGGACGCCTCCCGGTAAAAATGAGCAGCGCAGCTGCGCTTTTTTGAGTCGATCGCGCTTCAGCCAGACAAAATAGCCCGACAGAAAAGGCACGAAAATGCCGTGCGAGCTGCCCTCTCGGTGAAGGGTAGCACTGACAAGCCCCGCCAGTGGTTCACCATATAGGACAAAGACCGCTGCCGCCAGCAGGGCAAGCAGGATGAACAGCCGCGTTGTCGCCTTCATATGAACTCCCCGGTTAGCAGCCCAGGTGGTTGATCTCTGGAAGGGCTGCCTTTTTCGAGATCCTCGCCAGTTCAGGTTCAACTCTCCCTTGCATTGTGCTGGCCTGCGTTACCCCCAGCCTGACTGTCAATTTGCAAGAGCCTCTTGTCAACTTTGCCGCTGCTGGTTCTTGGCAGCTCGGCGACTATCTCAACGTACTTGGGTACCATGAAATGTTCCAGGTTGTCGCTGCAGTGCTGCTGTACTGCCTTTTTGGAAAGGGAAGATGGAG
>JAFDGZ010000181.1 GCA_019309045.1 Deltaproteobacteria bacterium
TTCCTCTGGCTAGATGCTGTTCTTCCATTATTCCCCTCGGTAAATTATGGTCTTGCCGCTGGGATCGATGGTGCAGCGTCTCAGGAACTCTTTCATAGACGAACCAAGAATGTCTCGATTATCGAAATAGTAATTCAAGGCCCGCTTCTTCACATCGATCCGGTCCTTGCCCCTGATCTTTACTATTTTCATGGCAACCACCCCCTTTCACACAAAAAAAGCCCCGAGCCACAGGGCTCGGGGCCTGGAATCACTCTGTGTGCAGGCCGCTACGGCCCGATCCTGCACAATTTCAGGATCCACGCACAGAACCCGTACGCCTGTGGACACGTCCTTGCCTGTAAAGACAAACTGTTACTCGACGGATCGTCCAAAACTTTCCCTCATATAACAAGCTAATTTATCTCTATTTAACTCTTCCTTCCCCTCATGTCAAGAAGTTTCTTCCACAAAGCTCCTTCTTTTCCTCGCCGAGAAGCCCTTGTCTAGCAGACCGCCAGTGGCTATCTGGCCAGCAAGACTTTGCTCAAGCCCCGGAGAGAAAAGATGGCGCGGGCAGTTTCCTGCCTGCTGATGATCTTGCTCGCCACCGTCTTGAGTTCAGCACTTCGAGCTGTTCTGGCAATGAGGCAATTGGCCACCAGTGTATGGCGAAACCACGCCTCTGCCTGCAAATAGGCTCGGTGAAAAGGCTCCTGCCTCTGACGCAGCCGTCTTTCATATTCTCGCAAAGCTTCTAGGGAAACCTCCCTGGATTCGAGGGCCCGGGCCACCACCCGAGCAGCAGTGAGGCCGCTCTCCAGGGCATTGCCAATGCCCTCGCCGATGAGGGGAAAAGTGAGTCCCAGAGCTTCACCCAGTACCAGCACCCCCTGCCTGCAGGCCCTGGCCCCACGAAAACCGGTACGAAGCGGCGCGGCCCGAATTGGTCCCAATCTGCGGGCACTCTGCAGAACTGCCGTCAGGGATTCGGCGTGAGAAACGAACAGCGGTCGCCTGGGGTCTAATGACCGCTGCTGTCTCTGGTAACTCAGGAACACACCCCGTCCCACATTGTAGACGCCATTCCCCATGGGAAACATCCAGCAGTAGGCCGGCAGCATGCGGCGATCATAGGAAATATACATCACGGTATCGTCAAGACTCTCCTGCAGCCGATAGTAGGCTCGTATGCCAACGGCATTTGGTCTTCGCTCCTGGAGCAGGCCAAAGGAGTGCAGCACTCGGGCGTTTGTTCCTGGGGCCAGAAGAACTACTCTCGCCCGAATGGTCACCAGCTGCCCCTGCTGGTCCACTGCCAGGGCACCTGTGACCCTACTATCTTGCTCCAGAGGAGCGGTGACCTCCAGGCCGCTCACAAATTCCGCCCCTTTTCTGCAGGCCTCCTCAACAATGAGAGCGTCCAACTCTTGCCGTCGCAGGGTGTAGAATTCTCCCTCCAGGTCGCACTGCTTGCCGCTAGGGGCAATAAAGCGGATCTTGCTGATATGATGGGCCTTTTTCCTGACTGCCTCGGCAAGCCCCATTTCGCCGAGGGTCTTCATGCTGTCTTCCAGGAGACCGTCACCGCACACTTTTTCTCTTGGAAAGAGTGAGCGCTCCACCAGCAGCACCTGACGACCAGTCGCTGCCAGCTGCAGAGCAGCTGCCCCCCCCGCCGGCCCAGCGCCGACAACCAGGACTTCTGTGTGCAGCCCGCGCTTCATTCTGCCTCCTGCTGCATGGGCCAAAGCAGCTGTTCGTCCTCCTGCTCCCATTGATGGGGCAGGAAGAAGAGCATGGCTATGTCTTCCACGCCGGCAATGGCCATGAGAAGCCTTTCAAGGCCCAGAGCAATGCCAGCAGCCGGCGGCATACCGTATTCGAGCTCTTGGAGAAACTGCTGATCCACGGGCACTTCAGGATAACCCAGGGCACGCTTTTCTCTGAGGGCGGCCTCAAAACGGGCCCTCTGTTCGAAGGGATCGTTCAGTTCTGTGAAGCCGTTGGCCAGCTCGACGCCAGAAACATATACCTCGCATCGTTCTGCAAAGGCTGGCTCTCCTGGCTTTGTGGCGGCAAGCGCCGACATATGCGCCGGGTAGTCGTAGAGTATCTCGGGTTTGTCCAGCCCTAAATTTGGCTCGATTTTGCTGAGAAACAGCTGGAAAAAAAGATCATCAAAGCCTGCCTGTTCAGTGGCATCCTGACTCAGGAAGCGGCTGGATTGCCGGCGAAAATAGGGCAGATCTTTCAGGGCTCGGCCCAGGTCAATGCTGCAGTGGCGAAGGAAGAGCTCTTTGAGACTCGTCCTGGGCCAGGGAGGAGTCCAATCTATGCGCCGGCCTCGAAAACGGTCAGCAGCAGAGCACCGCAGGCTTTTCTCGAGGAAATATGCCAGCTCTTCCACATCCCTCATAATCGCCTCATAGTCCACATAGGTGCGATACCACTCGATCATGGTGAATTCACACTGGTGCAGCGGCCCGCTCTCACCCCCGTTGCGAAAGCAGCGGCAGATTTCATAGATGCGATCCATGCCGGCGCAGAGCGCTTTTTTCAGCGAAAATTCTGGTGAAGTGGGAAGATAGCATCTTTTCCTGCCGCCTTTCCTGTCCAGATAATGGGTCTCAAAGCCCTTGAGGTGTACTTCTATTCCCGGTGAGGCAACCAGGCGAGGGGTCTGCCATTCCACAAACCCACGGGAAGCAAAAAAGCGGCGCACTAGGGCCAGGGCTTTCGACTTGCACAGCAAGAGGT
>JAFDGZ010000182.1 GCA_019309045.1 Deltaproteobacteria bacterium
AAACAGAATGGCTGTGCCATCCGTGGTAAACTTGCTCACAAAGGCGTCGCTGCTGCCGCCCAGAGTGGCGTCGATGGCATTTACCGTGGGAAAATTGTCAGATTCTGTCACTCCGGTCACATATGGCTTGTTGGTAGCGTCTGTGGCAATAGCGTTCCCCACATCGTCGCCGCTGCCGCCCAGATAGGTGGAAAAGAGAATAGCGCTGCCGTCTGTCTTCAGCTTGCTCACAAAGGCGTCGCTGCCGCCGCCCAGAGTGCCATCCAGCGCATTTACCGTGGGAAAATTGCTAGATTCAGTCACTCCGGTCACATAGATCTGTCTGTTCCGGTCCACGGCAATACTGTGGCCCGCCTCGTCGTCGCTGCCGCCCAGATAGGTTGAAAAGAGAAGGTCGCTGCCGGCCGTGTTCAGCTTGCTCACAAAGGCGTCGCTGCCGCCGCCCAGAGTGCCATCCAGCGCATTTACCGTGGGAAAATTGCTAGAATCCGTGCTTCCTGTCACATACACATTGCCATCACTGTCAACTGCTATGCCGGTACCTTCATCATTGTTTCCTTTGCCTCCTAGATACGTGGAATAAATAAGGTCTGTGCCGGCAGTGTTGAGCTTGGTGACAAAGGCGTCCGTGGCCCCATCCAGAGAGGTGTCCAGGCCCCCTTTAGTAACAGGAAAATCGGCAGAATTGGTAACCCCGGTGATGTAAGCATTCTGATTGCTGTCCAGGGTGATGGCACTGCCAAGATCCACGTCCAGCACCCCGCCGATACCGGCAAGGGAGAGCACCGGGTCAATGATGAGCAGCCTGGTCTGGTCATATTCAGCCACCTGGAACCCCAGGAGGTTCTCTCCCCTGAGAACATACCGCCCCTGGATTTCCCTCCTGGTGTCATCTATCTCCTGATACAGGTGCGGCCTGTGCATACGCACTGGACCGCCTTCCAGTTCGATGATGACGTCGCCATTGTCAGCAATGTGCATGCCTTTCTGCCCTGTAAATTCTACAGTGATGATACCCGGATCAACTCCAGGCTTGACCACGAAATCATATTCCAGCCGCCCCATGCTGCCGTGGTAGACCAGATCGATGCCCGGATATACCTCCAGGGCGCGAACTCGGGCATAAGTGGGAATATTGGTCAGCCATTCCTGCGGGTTGTCACCAATGAAGTAGTTGCTCCTTCCTGGCAACTCTTCACTGGCAACCAGGCGGGGACGCTTTTTTGCCCCGCGCAAGAGCAGCCGCAGTGCCGCTGTTGTCACCAAGCGCTTCTCCCCGGCAGCCGCGGCCAGATGTCCTTTCCTGCTGTAATTGACTGTTCTGAAAGTGATTACGCTCCCCTCGGGAAGAAGAAAAATGTTGTAGCCCACGGCGCGGGCCAGATAATGCACCTGGTTGTCTGTTTGGCCCCTGTTGATTTCAAAGGCGAGGGGCAAGCGCTCATACACCTGCTTAACATTCTGCCCGGGCATTGTCTCGCGCAGCTTTGCGTTCACGTGCTGCTGCCAACCCAGGACCATGGCAAAAATTATTGCCAAAGTCCAAGCCAAAACCGGCCGTTTTTTCACCTTAACTATTGTTGCGCTCATATGGCCTCCCACCGCTGCTAAAATGGTCCCACCCGCCATACTCAAGTTTTTCCACGGTACCATCAATTTGCCTCAACCACAAACCCTCTTCCTCCACCGTCCTGCCAATAGGATAAAATTTGCACCCCTGAGCTCTCAATTTTTCAGCCACTCTATCCGCTGCTGCACTCGGTACTGCTCCCAGAAGAACATAGTCTTCCCCCGTATGAAGGCTCAGGAGGTTCTGCTCCAGATGGTACTTTGCACAATACTGCTGGAAAACAGAAGTGGTAGGAATTCGCTCCGCCTCGATTACTGCACCCACCCTGGACTCTCTGCACAGGTGGCCCAGATCAGCAGCAAGACCATCCGATACATCGATGAGTGCATGGCATAGTCTGGATTTCCCAATGAGGCGGCCGGCTCGCACATGCGGCCTCGGGTTGAAATGGGCCTCCAGCAGCTCTTCTGCACCGGGTAAAGTCCTTCCGGTCCTGACAATGTCCAGCCCGGCAGCCGATGATCCCACCGGGCCTGTGACAAAGAGAGTGTCGCCAACCTCGGCCCCGGATCTATAGACGATCTCCTTTTCGGATGCCTCTCCAATCACGGCCACATTGACCACTATATGCTTCGGGGAAAAGGAGGTATCCCCACCCAGAAGATTCACGGCAAATTCTCTTGCCAGAGATTTCATGCCTTCATAGAGAGATTCGAGGTAGGCGAGTTCCACTGTTTCGGGAACAGCAATAGAAACAAGTGCTTCCCGGGGAGCGCCGCCCATGGCGGCAATGTCTGAGAGATTGACCGCCAATGCCTTGCGGCCCAGCTTGTCTGCCGGGATCTCATCACGGTTGAAATGAACCTCTTCCACCAGCATATCCGTGGTAAAGAGGGCTACCAGATCCTCACCCATGCGAAACACGCCGCAGTCGTCGCCGATGCCCCTGAGCACCTGGCTCGGCCGCAGCAGACAACCACGGCGGATCCTTTCGATAAAGCCAAACTCACCTATATCCTTCAATTTCATCCAGTCCCTCGACCGGTCAGCATGGCGATGCCGCTAGAGGCAGGCCCCTTTTCAGCTGCACAGACAAGAAATTGAAAACTTTCCTAGTATAGCCACCTCATTGCAGCCCTTGCAGACGAGCCCCAGCGTCAAATTCCCCTCTTCCCCGGCCCTCTCGCCTGCCAGCCCCAGGAAGGCCAGGCCAGCGGCAGCTGCCTCCAGCGGGTTCCCATGCACCGCAGCAAAAGCGGCAATGATAGCGCTGGCAGCACAGCCGCTGCCTGCAATGGATGCCAGCAGTGGATGGCCGTTCCGGCAGCGCACCACAGAGTTGCCATCGGTAATCAGGTCAATGGGACCAGTTATGGCTATGACTGCAGGCAATTTCTCTGCTATTTGGCGGCCAACAGCGATTGCTTCCTCAACAGCGTGAGCAGCCTCCACTCCCCTCGGTTTGTCGCTTGTGCCAGCCAGGGCCAGGATTTCCGAGGCATTGCCACATATTACTGCCAGCTCAACCTCCTCGGTTATTCTCAGCACCAATTCACTGCGCAAATGTGTGGGAATGGCGCGCCGATTTGCCGTTTTTCCCGCCAAAATCATTGACTCGCCTCTTTTTTCAGAGGGCATGCCAAGATTCAGCACAAGAGCTCCGGCAGCTGAGACTATCTCCTCAACCTCTTTCATGTTGTGCGCCATTATTGGCGAAGCACCCATTGCCAGCAATACATTGGCAGTAAAATTCAACACCACCGGATTGCTAATGCAGTGAACCAACGGTCTCCTTTTTCTTACCTGTTCAAGCAGTAAACCAAGATTGTATTCGAGCATTTTTCCTTATGCCGCAACCAGTTGCCCAAAATCATCAATGGGAGCAGAAAGGCAATTGGCTTTCCCCGCAGATTGTTGCTGCAAAATCATGGCCATCATGCTGGCAATAGCTGTGCACCGCTCGAAGAATCTTTACCGACCAGCACCAGCACCTCAAACCTTGCAATAGCCTGGCTGGCCGCCACTATTGCAACTGGAGGAGATCTAACAAATCATTCCATGTGGAAATTCTCGGTACGTCATCCGCTGACACTTCCAGATTCACAGGCAGCACTCCAGGCGCCGCTGGTATTTTTTTGTCAAGCACATAGGTAGTCCAGATTGGCTGCATTCCTGCCTTTGTGGCGCCGATCACGTCAGCCTCCGGATCATCGCCCACAAAGGCAATCTCGCTGCTCTCAACTCCGAGTCCTCTGGTCAGTTCCTGGAAAACCTTAATATGCGGCTTGCGATATCC
>JAFDGZ010000183.1 GCA_019309045.1 Deltaproteobacteria bacterium
GCCCTGCTCAGATAGCGACGCTGACGATAGTTTCGGTAAAGCTCGTCACTGGCGTCAGGCTCCACGATCTCCTGGGGCTTGTCCTGACTGCGATAGATGGCAGGCACCCCCCGAGCAGCCAATTCTTTGGCTGCCAGGGAATTAGCCAGAATCATCAGTTCCGAGACAATCACCTGGGCGGGGGTTTCCCTGTCAATCTTGTTGAGATGAATGGTGCCGCTGCCATTCACCCATACCCTGATTTCTGGCAAGGGCAACAGCAGGGCTCCGGCAGCAATCCGCTGTCGGCGCAAGCGGGTGCACAGGCGAAACAGGTAGCCGAGAGTTTTGTCCTCGGCCAGCATTTCATTTGCCTCGCTGTAGGTGAGTTGACGTTTTACTTTGACTCGGCTGAGAGCAAAACGATACTCTTCCAGCTGGTCCTCCTGGTTGAAGTAGGCCAGCAGGCTCAACGCCAGACGCTCTTCGCCCAGCCTCAGACTGCAGACCCCTTCGGAAAGCACCTCTGGCAGCATTGGTATCCTTTTGTCTGGAAGATAGAGTGAGGTGGCTCGCTCCAGGGCCTCCTCGTCCAGAATCGACTCCGGGACAATGAGTTCAGCTGCATCCGCAATGTGGACCCCCACCTCCACCCGGCCGTCCAGGAAGCGCACGCTCAAGGCATCGTCGAAATCCCTGGTCATTGGCCCGTCTATGGTGAGGACTGTCAGGAACGAGAGGTCTTCTCTCTCCTTCACATCAATAGCCACCTCGATTCTCCCAGCTGCAGCAGCAATCTCCTCGGGGAATTCTTCCTGAATACCAAAGCGGTGCAGGTAGAGGTTTTCGTCTTCGCTCCAGATCCCCAGCCGCACCAGAATCTGGAAAGGGCCATGCGGCTGCGGCACCTGAGCCAGATTAAGGAGTTTTTTTATCTGCTGATAGTTGGGCGCCTCGGTGCCCAATAAACAGTAGTCTTTGAGCATTTGAATATATCGCTGGCGGTTCTCCGGCTCCTTTGCCTCCTCTCCTTTCCAGACTGCCGCCAGCCAGGCCGCTCCTTCGGCTGTTTCGCGCTCTCTTTGAGCCTGGCGCTCCTGCTGCAGTCTGATTTGCTCCAACCGTTCGGCGCTCAAAGGGTAGAACATGCCTCCTTTGTACTTGAAGCGCATGGCGTCATCTAACAGAGCCCGCAGCACTGCAGCTGTGTGGTCGGAGCTGATCTGTTCACTGAAACAAAGTTCAGCCAGCTGTTCACAGGCAAAGCCCTCCTCCTCGTCCTGTAGCAAATCCCACAGTTCTGCCACTGACACCTGACGCATGAGCTGCAGCCGCCGATCGACAATTTCCTTGAGAGTCAGTTGCAGGTTTTCTCTGCCACTACTGATATCCAGCCCCGCCTCACTGCTGTGGAGAATCCTCTTGCTGGTCACATTTCCCGTGCGGCCAGATTCGGTAAGGACCTGAATACGCTCGTTTTTAACCCCGATGCACACTGCACATACAAGCTTCTTCTTGTCGAAAAATTCCACGACCGTCCCTGGTCTTATGTTTTTTCCCGCAGCAGCCACCGGGAACACCTCCAATGTCATTTGCAGGGCATGCTCTGCTTGCAGCCCTGCTATCTTGTTGCGGCGCCCTCTTATTCAGCGGCCAGAAACCGGCCCCCTGCTGTTTCGATTTGTTCGATATAGGAACGAATGCCCTGGGCAATTCCCGCAGCAATTGCATCCTGGTAGGCAGGATCGCTCAAGCGGCGCGCTTCCCTGGGATTGCTGATGAAAGAAGTCTCTACCAGAATGCAGGGCATCTGGGCCCCAATAAGCACATAAAAGGGAGCTTGTTTAACACCCAGGTCTTTTATTTTACTAAATTTCTTCTTCAATTTCTGTATGAGGCCTTTCTGAACCTCATGGGCCAGTCTGGTGGATTCATTAATCTTGGCATTGAGCATCAGGTCGTTGAGGATCTTTTCCAGATCACTGATACGTTTCGCAGAGGTAGCGTTTTCCATGGCTGCCAGTTGGGCGGCGTCCGCGTCTACAGCCACATTGAGGATGTAGGTGGCAATACCATACACCCGCCGATCTCTATTGGCGTTTGTATGAATCGAAATGAAAAGATCTGCCTTCTTGGTGTTGGCCATGGCTGTCCGCTCTTCCAGTGGCAGGAATACATCGTGGTCCCGAGTGAGAACCGTTTCCAGGTGAAGTTCTCTTGCCAGTTTCTCGCGAAGCTTCTTGGCGATGGCCAGAACGATTTTCTTTTCCTGAACATGTCCAGGACCCATAGCACCAGGGTCTTTTCCTCCATGGCCGGGATCAATCACCACTCTTCTGACGCTCAACCCCAGTTGTTGTGCCAGCGACAGCTTTGAGCCTTTGCCCCTGTGGACAACGACCGGCTTTCTTGCGCTCACTCCTGTCACGTCGATCACCACTCGAAAAGGATCACTCAGTGAGAAAATCTTGTAATGATCAATGGAATCAATGTCGAGCACGACCCGCACCACGCTAGGGGTATACTGACCCACCCGGACTTTGCGCAGCAGTCCGTCGCCAATGGGAATGTCTTCTTCCAGACTGGGAGACAGGGCTGCACCAGTTAGATCAAGATAGAGCCGCGGTGGAGTTTTCAATTTAGGGTCTGGTCGCAGCAGATGACTGGCAAAGCGCACCTGATCTTCAACGTCAATAACCACCCTGGTATAATCGGGCGCCGACCAGTGCCTGATATCAGTCACC
>JAFDGZ010000184.1 GCA_019309045.1 Deltaproteobacteria bacterium
CCAGCCACTGTCCTGGTGTTCATACACGCCTCAGCTGTATGTGCTCCTCTATCCAATCGGTGTTCACCCGGACGGAGCCCAGCAGCCCGGCATCTCCTCTGTGTACGCCACCATTAGCCTGGGATGGCTCGATGCTGGTTGTCAATTAATGAAGGTAATTGGTAGCATGGCGTCATTCTATTGCTGGCCCCAGCGCAACCTGAAGGCTGCGCCTGCCGGTGGCGCTGCGCGCAGTCGCAGGGCTCATGGTCAATTAAGCACGAACTAATTTCCCACATTCTCATGCCCGGCATGTTTCTGCCCGTCTCAGTAGCTTCTCCCTGATCTTTACCATGGCCAGCGTATCCTGGGCGCAATAGGTGAGCAGGTCCTGCCTGATTTTTTCTCTCTCTTCAGGTGGGGTAGCAGGATCCACCATGCGCAGGTATTCCACCGACGCCTGTTGCCCTTCCTGCACTGCCAGGTTGTCATAGCTCATGCTCGGCACAAGAGCGGGCAGGACTGACTTGAGGGAAAAGGAGCCGTGCAATCTGGGATGGTAGTAGTGTGTTCTGATGGTGGCGTGCAAATCCTCTAACCGCGCCACAACACTGGCAAGCCGCTCGCTGCACCGGGTCAGGCAGTTCATCAGTGCAATGAGTATACCTTTTTCATAGCTGGTGTAGACAAATATGGTTCCCTTTTCGCCCAGAGCCTGGAGCAGCCTGTCGGTGAATTCTTCCCGAGGATCCCTGTCCTCGAGACACAGGTATTCATGGTGCGCAAGGGTTCCATCTTCATGGACCACATGAACTGACCATTGGAACGGAATGGCCTCATATGGTCTGGTGCCGGCATAGCGAGGAATGGCTGGACTGATGGTTTCAAAATCCAGAAAGTAGAGAGGATATTCCACCTCCAGCAACCGTCGACCGAGTTCCCGGCTGACATACTCCTTCCCATCGACCACACAATGCCTGATCCTCTCCTGCAACTCTGTCAGTGCAAACCACTCAGGAATATGGCGAATGTCCTCGACACCGAGCTCCGCAAGGTCATTGAGCTTGTTGTCGCTGATGCCGGCAAGATCCATCACCCAGTAATCCGGCATGTCTGCGGTGCAGTGCTCCCAGAATTCGCAGAGATAGGGTCTCTTGCAGTGCCTGGAGGGCCTGATCTCCGGCGCCTTTTCTTCCGCCAACATCTCTTTCAGCCAGCGAAGCTCCAGGCTGATCTCCTCTTGACTGGCAAGCACCTCATCTGTGAGGTCATAAAAGGAAAACAGCTGCTCGAGATCAAGCTGGTGTCCATTATAGACATACTGGTTGTTCAGACTGAGAATACCTGCTGTTTTGATGGCAAGGCCGGCCAGCCGCAGCACATGATACTGAATCGCCACATCCGCATGGTGCTCATTCTTCAAAGAGGTAGATGACTTTACCTCGATCAGGTTCCAGTTGTCACCTTCGAGCCTTACCAGGATGTCAGCCCGCACCCTGACACCATCTTCGAGAAAGGCCGCCTCATATATTGCCGGTACATTCGGGTTTTTCATGATTGTCAGCGTGGACTGTACAGCCTCTTCATGGTGCAGGTAGTCTTCCTCGATGAGCACGCCACCCGGATACAATCGGGTCGCCAACCTTCCCACCTCGTGGCCTGTGTCGAAGATTGCCTGCCGGGCCGGGGTTACCTCAGACGCCAGCTCGCGGTTGTAGCACTGGTGCCACAACCGCAAAGGGCAGTGCAACCCGGCCAGGAAGCGGGACTTGGAGAGCGTCGGCACAGTTTGTCTTTTCATCATCCCGAAACCTTCACTATGATACAGCAGGATCTATTCGCCATTTCACCGGATAACTCATTTTATAACTTTATAGCATCTTCTGCCTTCGAACTAAATCCAACAGCCAATAATGCAGTGATGACGACTTCCACAACTCCCATCATCTATACCTTCTCCTCGTGGAAAACCTTTGCATTCTGGAACTGTTCTGCTCTGAGTGGTAGCCATTTCTCTTGGCAAAAGCCGACAGATGCAGGAGCTCGTCATCATGAACAAGAGCAAAGCCGGCAACCTTGTCAGATTCGAGCCGCAAGTCGGTGCCCAGTGCCACAGAACCCTGAGTCTCGACAGAGGCGGTCTTCGCAGCCTGCAGGAATTTCGCAGCATTACTCCTCACCACTTTCCAGAAACTCTTCTCCTCATACCAGTCTATGGCATCCAGAGCATAGCTCTCGAGCAATTTCTTGAACACCCCGGCGAAAGTCGCGGACTTGCCGAAGCTGTCCAATCCAACCACCCTGCCGTTTATAAAAAAAACCCCTCCAACCTGCAGCTCCACCAACCGAAAATGCTTCAGGTACTCTGAAAGAGACGATTGCTCCTTGTCGTAGATCTCAGTCATGGCCATGGTGGGCGTTTCAGCCGCCATTCTGGCAGCCTTGTTGGCTATCTCGTGCCACAGGGCTCCCTGGTCCGTCTGGAAACCCCTGGAGGCACGTACTGAAGCATTTACCTGCTCAGCCTTCATGGCCCGCAAATTACAGCACATGATCCTCTGGCGGCTGGAAAACCGGCGACTCTCATACTCCCATCTCCCCTGCTCCACACAGCTTACAGGGATCACCGTGGTGGAGTTCCCCCTGAGGAGCATGGTGGTGTTGACGATCCTGTTCTGCTTGGCTCCTACCAGTTCCTCGCCGTCGACAATCAGCACCATTCTGGGG
>JAFDGZ010000185.1 GCA_019309045.1 Deltaproteobacteria bacterium
GAAGCCAGGAATGTAGTCGGCAACTGGACTGTCTAGCCGGATGCGCCCCTGTTCGACCAGGAGCATAATGCTTGGAGTGGTGGCCACCACTTTCGTGAGCGAACTGAGATCGAAGATCGTATCGACCGTCATAGGCTCCATCGATGGAACCAAGGCACGCTTGCCAAAGGCCTTGCGGTAGTAAATGCGGTTGTGTCCACCCACCAGGACCACTGCGCCCGGAAGTCTTCTATCTCGAATCGCTGTCTGGACCAGTTCATCAATATGGCCAAGACGCCCCACGTAGAAAGAGTCGACTTCGGAGGCGAAAGACTGAGTCACCACTAACGAGACGGCCGCTGCTACGAGCGTGCTGACTATGAACGAATAAGTTAAGGCGAAGGAAGATCTGCACAGGGCAGCACGGTTGGAATCGCATCTGAATATGGCGGGCCTGATGGCTGTTGATTGCTGGGCCATTCGGCGGCCTGCCAATAACAAAATCATCACAACTATTCCCGATGAATAAGTGTTGGTCCCAGCAGGAGCGGTGGAGAAGGCTGAGAATGCCTTCTCCACTTTCTATTCTCATATGTCTAGCGAAATCTGGGAATCTGTGCCTTGAAGGCATACTTCATGTTGTCCATGGTTGATGGATCACCACCTGGATGGAGTACCACCATTATCATCTCCCATTCTCCAAAAGGAGAACGTGCCAGGGTGGAACCATAGACGCCGTTTCCCTTCGAGTCCGTTCTAAAGGCATATGGTGCCCGTCCTGCTCCTGTTTCACGCATCTTAGGTTTTGTGTTCACAAACCAAACAGTGTAGACGGAATCCGGCCGCAGTCCTCTCGCATGAATGCTCAAACCCTGTTCATCGAGAAAGGCAATGCCGCTCGCTCCTCGTGCTGCCCAGGAGGCTGTAGCATAGGCCAGCAGAACGGTTCCTATGGCAAGTACTAGTACGATCTTTTTGATATTCATATGGATCTCCTTGTCTTAATTGTTTTTTACAAATCAAAATCGAAACCTCTATGCAGCCAGTGAGGTTATCCCTTGGTCGATCGCCAGAGGAGATCCTTACACAATATCTGTCTGTCGCAACTCATTCTCTGACACCCTGCTCCAGTGCCTGTAGAAACCTTTTATAGCGCTGCCTGAGTCCTGCATCGTTGCTGGGCCTGAAGAACTTGCCTCGTCCTGGCTTTGGCCAGCGTTGCGGGCATCCAGCTGCCAGCCAGGCGGCACCGCGAACAGTGGCCTCTGTTTCCGCTGGACGATATACCACGCGCCCAGTAAGATTGGCCAATCGTTGACAGAGGCCATTCACGCGGGCCAGACCACCACTGATCTGCAGCCGATTCACACTAAAACCTGCCTCCTCCATAGTCTCCAGATTGGCATTCAGAAGGAAGAGGATACTCTCAGCAACAGCAACTGCTCTCTGCCAGGGTGCACCAGTACCAATAAGAGAGGGTTCAGGACCAGCTTGCCACCAGGGCGACCCAAGGCCGCCTACGGTATTGACAAACACGGGTGGAGTTTCTGAACGAGCCAGCCAGGCGGACAGTTTTCCAGAAACATCTGCAAGGTGCCACTTCGCCTCTGCCCACCGCAGAGCTGCGCCGGCTCCATTCACTGTACCCTCCACAAAATGCTCCACCTGTCCGTTGCTGCTATTTCCTAGACCTACCAGGAGCGTAGGGTGCCGAAAGAGCTTGCTCCCAGTGGGCAGCAGTATAAATGCGCCGGTGCCGATATTAATGATGGCTGTGTCCCTGGCTGGTCTGCCTAGACTGTAGAGAGCAGCATTCTGGTCACCGTTTGCCAAAGTCAGAGGAATGTCTGCCAGACACAAGCTTCCATATTTTACTGATATGGGGCGACATTGAGGCAGCACTTCAGCTGGAATGCCAAAAAGCTCGAGCAGCCATGGATCCCAGGTGCGTGTGGCAATATTCCACAGTTGGGTGCGGGAACCATTTGCCTGGTCCACCACAAAAGGATGTTCCTGCAGCAGGTGAAACAGGAGAAAGCTGGCCAGGGGGCCCATAGCGAGAGCATTTTGTGAACTGGCCCGACTTACCTCTGGAACATTGTCCAGATACCAGCGCAGCTTACTGCCACCGTAATGTGGGGAAAGGGGCAGGCCGGTGCAATCTTTTATCTGGCGGGCATACCCAGTAAGTCGCCGCAACCAGTCCACTGAGCGTCGGTCCTGCCAGCTGAGCATGGGAGCAAGGGGTTTGCCGTTGCGCTTGTCCCAGGCCACCACGCTGGAGCGCTGCGTGGCCAGGCCGGCTGCTGACACTCCGAATCGTCGGACAGCAGAACTGTCGAGTACCTCAGCCACTACCTGTTGCACAGAAGAAAGGATTTCTGCTGCGTCTTGTTCAACACAACCGGAGCCGCGTCTGTAAAGAGACACATCGCAAAAGGCTGCTGCTCGAATCCTTCCTCGCCTGTCTATTGCCATGGCCCGCGTCGCAAAGGTTCCCTGGTCAATGACCAGAATGAAGCCCTGGTTTGCTCTACCTGAGTCTGTTTTTCCGCTCATAGTAATTCTCTACTGTTTGGTTCCATCACCCTAGCTTTCCCGAATTCTATTTGTCAAGAAAGCAGCAAGAGTGTAACCTTGAACTTCAGGACAGGCAGGCAAGGAGACAGGCATAGGCGGCTGCTCTGCTCCTTTGACAATTTCTGCATGAAAAGGTGATTTCCATGAAGGTTGCGGCTGTACAAATGGACATTCGCTGGCATGATCGTTCGGCAAACCTGGAAAAGGCTCGTACTTTCGCCCTGGAGGCCAAGAAAGCGGGAGCCGACCTTCTAATTTTCCCCGAAATGTTTTCCACCGGCTTTTCCATGGACACCTCGACCACGGCAGAGCCTCTCAACGGACCTACGCCTACACTGCTGCGCTCTCTTGGGCGTGAACTGCAGACCCTGGTGGTTGGTGGCTTTGTGCTGGCTTGTGAGCAAGGCAAACCTCAAAATGTGGTGCTCGCCGTGGACCAACAGGGCAAAGATCTATCTCTTTATGCCAAGACTCACCTGATATCCATTTTGGGTGAATCCGATAATTACGCCCCCGGGGAAGGACCGGCACCATTCCGCCTCGATGGAATGGAGGCCTGCTGCTTTATCTGTTACGACCTTCGTTTCCCCGAGCTTTTTAGATCTGTAGCCGACAACTGCGGTCTGATTATGGTTGTGGCCTCATGGCCTGCGGAGCGCCAGAGCCACTGGGACATTCTTCTGCCAGCCAGAGCCGTGGAAAATCAATGCTATGTTGTGGGAGTCAACAGGGTTGGCCAGGGCGGTGGTCACACTTTTACTGGTGGTTCGGCAATCATTGATCCTCTGGGACAAATCGTGGCGCACGGGGGTGAGAAGGAAATTCTCCTCATAGCTGATATAGACCCTTCAATCGTGGCGGAAGTCAGACAGA
>JAFDGZ010000186.1 GCA_019309045.1 Deltaproteobacteria bacterium
CATCTTAGGTTTTGTGTTCACAAACCAAACAGTGTAGACGGAATCCGGCCGCAGTCCTCTCGCATGAATGCTCAAACCCTGTTCATCGAGAAAGGCAATGCCGCTCGCTCCTCGATGAGCCTCTGTTGCTGTTAGTGGGATTACCACTTCTGCTGCCCAGGGGGCTGTAGCATAGGCCAGCAGAACGGTTCCTATGGCAAGTACTAGTACGATCTTCTTGATATTCATATGGATCTCCTTGTCTTAATTGTTTTTTACAAACCAAAATCGAAACCTCTATGCAGCCAGTGAGGTTATCCCTTGGTCGATCGCCAGAGGAGATCCTTACAAAATATCTGTCTGTCGCAACTCATTCTCTGAGACCCTGCTCCAGTGCCTGCAGAAACCTTTCATAGCGCTCCCTGAGTCCTGCATCCTTGCTGGGCCTGAAGAACTTGCCTCGTCCTGGCTTCGGCCAGCGTTGCGGACATCCAGCTGCCAGCCAGGCAGCGCCGCGAACAGTGGCCTCTGTTTCCGCTGGACGATATACCACACGCCCGCTAAGATCCGCCAATCGTTGACAGAGGCCATTTACGCGGGCCAAACCACCACTGATCTGCAGCCGATTGACAGCAAGACCTGCCTCCTCCATAGTCTCCAGATTGGCATTCAGGAGAAAGAGGATACTCTCAGCAACAGCAACCGCTCTCTGCCAGGATTCACCAGTACCAATAAGAAAGGGTTCCGGACCAGCTTGCCACCAGGGCGAGCCAAGACCGCCTACGGTATTGACAAACACGGGTGGAGTTTCTGAACGAGCCAGCCAGGCGGATAGTTTTCTAGAAACATCTACAAGGTGCCACTTCTCCTCCGCCCACCGCAGAGCTGCGCCGGCCCCATTTACTGTACCCTCTATAAAATGCTCCACCTGTCCGTTGCTGCTATTTCCTAGACCTACCAGCAGCGCAGGGTGCCGAACGAGTTTGCTGCCAGTGGGTAGCAGTATGAAGGCGCCGGTGCCGATATTAATGATGGCTGTGTCCCTGGCTGGTCTGCCTAGACTGTAGAGAGCAGCATTCTGGTCACCATTTGCCACAGTCAGGGGAATGTCTGCCAGACACAAGCTTCCATATTTTGCTGATATTGGGCGACATTGGGGCAGCACTTCAGATGGGATGCCAAAAAGCTCGAGCAGCCATGGATCCCAGGTGCGTGTGGCAATATTCCACAGTTGAGTGCGGGAACCATTTGCCTGGTCCACCACAAAATGATGTTCCTGCAGCAGGTGAAACAGGAGAAAGCTGGCCAGGGGACCCATGGCGAGAGAGTTTTGTGAACTGGCCCGGCTTACCTCTGGAACGTTGTCCAGATACCAGCGCAGCTTACTGGCACCGTAATGTGGGG
The DNA here is from genome assembly GCA_019309045.1 of Deltaproteobacteria bacterium. Lineage (NCBI taxonomy): Bacteria > Pseudomonadati > Myxococcota > Myxococcia > Deltaproteobacteria bacterium. The sequence goes on from JAFDGZ010000186.1 coordinate 1,384, forward strand.
AAAGAGGCAAGCCGGTGCAATCTTTTATCTGGCGGGCATAGCCTGTATATCGCCGCAACCAGTCCGCTGAGCGTCGGTCCTGCCAGCTGAGCATGGGAGCAAGGGGTTTGCCGTTGCGCTTGTCCCAGGCCACCACGCTGGAGCGCTGCGTAGCCAGGCCCGCAGAACTCACTCCAACTTGCCGCACCACAGGACTATCTAACACTCTGGCTGCCACCTGCCGCACAGAATCGAGAATTTCAACTGCATCCTGCTCAACACAGTTGGAACCGCGTCTGATGAGAGACACTTCGCGAAAGGCTGCTGCTTGAATCCTTCCCCGCCGGTCTATTGCCATGGCCCGCGTCGCAAAGGTTCCCTGGTCAATGACCAGAATGAACCCCTGGTTTGCTCTACCTGAGTCTGTTTTTCCGCTCATAGTAATTCTCTATGGTTTGTTTCCATCACCCTAGCTTTCCCGGATTCTGTTTGTCAAGATAGCAGCAAAGGTGTAACCTTGAACTTCAGGACTGGCAGGCAAGCAAACAGGCATGGGCGGCTGCTCTGTTCCTTTGACAATTTCTGGATGAAAAGGTGATTTCCATGAAAGTTGCGGCTGTACAAATGGACATTCGCTGGCATGATCGTTCGGCAAACCTGGAAAAGGCTCGTACTCTCGCCCTGGAAGCCAGGAAAGCTGGAGCAGACCTTCTAATTTTCCCCGAAATGTTTTCCACCGGCTTTTCCATGGACACCTCGATCACGGCAGAGCCTCTCAACGGACCCACGCCTACACTGCTGCGCTCTCTTGGGCGTGAACTGCAGACCGTGGTGGTAGGTGGCTTTGTGCTTGCTTGTGAGCAAGGCAAACCTCAAAATGTGGTGCTCGCCGTGGACCAAGGGGGCAAAGATCTATCTCTTTATGCCAAGACTCACCTGATATCCATCTTGGGTGAATCCGATAATTACGCCCCCGGGGATGGACCAGCACCATTCCGCATCGATGGAATGGAGGCCTGCTGCTTTATCTGTTACGACCTTCGTTTCCCCGAGCTTTTCAGATCTGTAGCCGACAACTGCGGTCTGATTATCGTTGTGGCCTCATGGCCTGCTGAGCGCCAGAGCCACTGGGACATTCTTCTGCCAGCCAGAGCCGTGGAAAATCAATGCTATGTTGTGGGAGTCAACAGGGTTGGCCAGGGCGGCGGCCACACCTTTGCTGGTGGTTCGGCAATCATTGATCCTCTGGGACAAATCGTGGCGCACGGGGGTGAGAAGGAAATTCTCCTCATAGCTGATATAGACCCTTCAATCGTGGCGGAAGTCAGACAGA
>JAFDGZ010000187.1 GCA_019309045.1 Deltaproteobacteria bacterium
TTTCAATAACCACCGTCACCAGAACGGTAATCATGAGCAGAGCAAGTATAAGTGCTGCCCCACCCTGGGGATCCCGCCACCACCTGCGCAACACTCTTGCCATCATTTCAAAACTTTCCAAGGTCAGAAAGTCAAATTATAGGACATTTGGCTCATGACGCAGGGCATTCGACAAATATTGCGCGATGCGCTGTCACTAACTCCATGCCCAACGCCTAATGCCTAATGCCTAATGCCCTGACAAAAGGCGCAGGGCATTCGACAAATATTGCGCAGAGCGCCCTCCCAACCCAACGCCCAACGCCTAACGCCTAATGCCTTTCGCCTAATGCCCTTGGCTCCGCCTAATGCCCTTGGCTCATCTCACCCCCAGCGCCACCTTCAGGACGAAAGGGCGCCCGGTTGCCGCCATAGCCAACCGTATCTCCACCAGTTTGGGCAGCACAACCCTGCCGCCATATTGCCTGGTGTCCCACTCCGAGTGCACCAGGTCATCTCTATCAATAAAATTGAAGGTGACACTCTTCACCTCATCAGCAAGCTCCAGGCTGGTCTGAGCCTCCTCCCCCTGCAAATCCACCAGGGGCACTTCCTGCCGCACAATCCTGTAGAGTTTCTCCTGCTCGGGCTGCTTTTCGAGCACATACCTGATGGTATTGATGCTCAGATTTGGGAAGCGAGCATCGAAACCAAGATGCGAAGTGGAGGAAAATTCCAGAACCACTCCGCCGTCAGAGTCGGCCTCCACATTGCTGCCCACGAACTGGTAGGCCGATTCGGTGCCCGCAGCTCCACCCGGCGGCAGGTAGAGGCATGCCAGATCATCCTTCATCTGCAGGAGAACCAGGCGGGCAACCTGCTCCACATCTCTGCCCCTTTCCACCAGGTCGGCGGTCTCCAGGGTCTGGCTGTAGGCTCCATAAAGGCTGGTAAACACCACTGCCAGAATGGCCAGGGCCACCACGATCTCCAGCAGAGTAAAACCGGCGCTGCAGCACTGTTGACGGCTCATGATCCTGGCACCACCTCCTCCAGCTCGACCACGGTTGCCTCTTCCCTGCTCTTGACTGTGACCACCACCCGGTAGAGACCCTCCACTGAGATGGGTTCTGTATCTATCTCCCAGGAAAAGTCCGCATACTCGTCGCCAAAATCTCCCTGATAGTCATTCCACTGTTCCACGCCAGCTGCCTCCACTTCAGCCAGCTTGCTGGCGGCCAGCAGCGTTGCCGTGGTGCCCCTCTGCGAAGCCCCCAGCACATCCAGGCTCTGGGCGCTGCTCTTGAGAATGGCCACCAGAGCAATAGCCAGAATAGCCACAGCCACCATCACCTCCAGCAAAGTGAAGCCGGCCGTCTTGCAACTCCGTGTGGACATCATTCAGCTCCTGGTGGGGGTATCAGGTGTCAGGCGCAGGGTGCACGGCCCAGGGTAGATCCAGCGCTTCGCGCCTGCTTCACACCCTGATAACCTATAACTGATAACTGACAACTCCGGCGTAGCCGGCCGCCCTGCGCCATGTGCCCTATAACAAAACGAGCGAGCGCCAAGCGAGCGATCGAACAAATCCCGCGGAGCGGGATGATCGAACAAGTGAACCGTGAGCTCGTCGAACGGTAACGATCGAACAAGCGCAGCGATCGAACGCTTATTCCTCCCAGCCTTCAAACCGGTAAAGATCTCATTAATCAGGTCGTGGCTAGCCTGTCCCGCCGCCGGGAAAAGCCTCTCCTACGAACTCGTTTTTGAGACCTGATAACTGATAACCGATAACCCGGCGGAGCCGCAGGCGCAGCCGACCGCCTCCTACCCTTCCACCCTCACATAGCCATCCAGAATGACCAGTCTGCCGTTGAAAGCCTTGATGCGCAGTGTTCTCACTTTATTGCCGCTGCCCTCGATGTGCAACACCGCAGGTTCGGCCAACCCCTTGGGATTGAAGTGGATAGTCACCTGGCCAGCAGTCCTGGTGTCCTGTCCAGGAATCTCTACATCCACAAATCTGACGCCGCTTTCCAGGCTTCTCTTCCTGGTGTGGCCTGCATCCGCATTGCCAGTGCCTGCCGCCAGCCAGTAACTGTTGTTGTCCAGGTCCACAACCAGCTTCCAGGGACGTCCCTCCACCATGGCCTGGCTGCGGGCGTACGATACAGCTCCAGCAAGTCTCCTGGCACTGGTCTGCAGACTGTTCCGGAAAATAAGAGATGAGGCTTCGGGCAGAACGAGTCCCAGGGCAATGGTGAGTATCAGCAGGACAACTGTCAGTTCAATAAGGGTGAAACCAGCACAACAATCTCTGTGTTGAATCATAAAGGCACCGATGGACCAGGTGGTCAGGTTATCAGCCATTAGGCACACGGATATTGGCGCAAGGCTCAGGGCACAGGGCACAAGGCAAAGATGGCGCAAGGCGCTGCACCTTACCCTGATAACCGATAACCCCGGCGCAGCCAGCGGCTGTCAGTCCAACTACATCATGCCGCCAATCACACCCCGTGAATCGAAATCAAGACCGGCCAACGCAGTCTGAAGCCTGCGCCTACCAACATATTGCCGTGATACCTGCCAATAACCGATAACCCGGCGGAGCCGCAGGCGCAGCCGACCGCTCCTAGCCTCCTCTTGTCACGGCGTAGCCACAGGCGAAGCCGGAAGCCTCCCAGCCTCCCAGCCTCCTAGCTTCCCAGCCTCCTAGCCTCCCAGCCTCCCAGCCCCGCTCACTCAATTTCCCAACTGCGCACGTCCGCATCCTTGCCTTCGCCGCCCTCCTCACCGTCGGCGCCATACGAAATAATGTCGAAGTCTCCGTGTTCGCCCGGGCTGAGATAAACATATTCATTGCCCCAGGGATCCTTGGGAACTTTAGGAATGTAGCCCTTTTCTGGGTAATGCTGCGGCATCTTGCCTATGGAGGGCTTTTCCACCAGG
>JAFDGZ010000188.1 GCA_019309045.1 Deltaproteobacteria bacterium
TTTCTGGTGAAGAGAAAATTGCGCCGCCGCCCTGCAGACCTTCGCCTGTGGATCACCCTGGGCCGGTTGTATGAGGTGAACGAATGCTGGGATCAGGCAATGGCCTGCCTCTATCGCGCCAGCCAGTTGGCACCCCACAATGAGCTTGTCAAAGACCTCATCTCTCACCTTGAAAAAAAGGCAGCCGCGCAGGGCAAGACTTTTTCGCAGCCAGGCCACTCGTGAAAGGCCTGCCAGCAAGCATCCCTTGCTTTTGCTAATTTTTCGCCAGAAAGCGGACAATGTCCTGCCGCTGGTGGGTGATCCTGCAGTCGGGCAAACTTCTGAGGAATATCCTGCCGTACGACCTGCTGAACAGGCGGCTGTCCAGGATGGCCATTATGCCTCTGTCAGTCCTTCTTCGGATGAGACGCCCGAGGCCCTGCCTCAGGGTGAGCACCGCACTCGGCACCTGATACTCCCAGAAAGCGTTTCCACCATTGGCATTAATTTTTTCGACTCTGGCAGCAACCAGAGGATCATCTGGAACTGCAAAGGGAAGTTTATCAATGATGACGCACTTCAGAGTCTCTCCCGGCATGTCCACCCCCTGCCAGAACGAAGCAGTGCCCAGAAGTACGGAACCTGTCTCCCGCCGAAATCTGCGCAGCAGAGCTGCCTTGGGCTGCTCCCCCTGCACCAGGAGTTGAAAGCGGTCGAGTGCTGCCAGGCGCGCCTGCACCTCCCTGAGATTGCGAAAGCTGGTAAAGAGAACAAAGGCGCTGCCGCCGCTTATGTCCAGCAGGGCTTCTATCTCCAGTGCCGCTGCAGCGATGAAATCCTTTGACTCTGGCAATGGCAAATGCTTCGGCAGGTAAAGCAGCGCCTGCTCGTCGTATGAGAAAGGAGTGTCGAGCACCAGCCCGGTGGTTTCGGGGGCCAGCCCCAGCCTGTCGCTGAAGTATCGCAACTGCTGAGCTACAGCCAGGGTGGCAGAAGTAAAAATATATGGCTTTTTTTGGCAAAAAAGGTGCTCCTCCAGAATGGGCGCCACCACGATGGGAGAAGCCCACAGGAAGGTACCCCGTGCCCTGCGTTCATACCAGTAGACGTGGTCCTTGTCCTTCTGCTCCATGACAAATGCCAGAGATTCGCCGAGCCTCAGACAGCGGTCGTGGCATGCCAGCAACCCTTCGCCAAGATTATGAATTTGAAACAATCTTGCTGCCAGCTCTTGCAATACGGAAGCAAGGTCCGACCACGACCGCCGCAGCTGGGGGCCGAGTGCTTCGCTGTTGATCCGCTGCCTGTTGGCAGCGGCTGGAAACAGCTGAAAAAAGTTAGCAGCCACTTCAGAGATGGCCTGCAATGATCTGCGAAGAGCAAGCCCTTTATGACCGATGGAGTTAAGCTCGAAAGCTATATCCCGCAATAGTTCTGCCAGGCGGTGGCTGCTCATCTGGCAGCTGAAATACTGTGCTGCTATTTCCTCCACCAGGTGGGCCTCGTCGAAAATCGTCACCTCACAACTGGGCAGTACCTGCCCATAGCCCCCTGCCCGCACAGCCAGATCTGCAAAAAATAAATGGTGATTTACTATCACCAGATCTGCTACCGCTGCTGCCTGCCGCAAGCGAGTCAGAAAACAGTCGCTGAAATATTCACATTTCTGTCCCAGACACTGCTCTGTACTGGCCGTCAGCTGCTCCCAGCCGGCAAACTCTTCTGGCAGCCAATCCAGTTCTGTTCGATCGCCTGTCTGGCTGCTCTGCACCCAGGAAACCAGCCTGTCGCAGCTCGAGCGCTCCACCTCAGGCAGCAGTTCGGGCTGCCGCAGCCAGCGGTGGAATCTATAGAGGCAGAGGTAGTTTTTTCGTCCCTTCACACATACTGCCCGGAGCTCACGCCCCAGAACTTTCGAAAGCAGGGGGATGTCTTTTTCCAGCAGCTGGTCCTGCAGGGTAATGGTACCGGTGGACACCACCGTCTTCCTGCCGCTGAGCACTGCTGGCGCCAGGTAGGCCAGCGTCTTGCCCGTACCGGTGCCAGCCTCGATTATCACCGTGCTGTTTTCTGCAATGGCAGCCTGTACTTCCCCCGCCATGCGTGCCTGCATGGGGCGGTACTCAAAGTCTGCCATCTGGCCGGCCAGCAATCCGTGCTTTCCAAAGATCGCTTCCATAACTCCTCAACCTTATGGCATAGCAGCGCATTAAAAACCTGGAGGGAACCGCTTCAGCGGCTTTGTGGCCGTGAGCTCAGGAAGACAGACTTTGCCAGGAGCTCCTCCAGCAGAGGAATGGCCCACATAGCGCCACAGCAGTCGCCAAGCACCCGGCAGGACGGTCCGTCGTCTTTGCAGTGTGCCAGAGTCATCCGTGTCAATGCGATTCTGCTTCCAGGTCGGCCTTGAAAAATTGATCGAAGGAGGGCGTGGTTTGCCTGCTGAATTTTGTTGGGGCAGTGCCCTGTTTGAAAGGTTCGAACACGGCATTTGGATCGCCGGCTTTGGCTAGAAGCCCGGTCTTGGCGTCGATTCTTGCAAAAACCACGTTTTCGGCAACAGGAAAATCCTTCACCGGCCGCCCTTTCAGAATAGTGCGAGTATAGTTTACCCAGATGGGCGAGGCTGCCGGCGAGGCTGCCCGAGAGCCAGTCTCGTATTTACCCAGTTTCCGCTCATCGTCGAAGCCCACCCAGACGCCGGTCACATAAGAGGGAGTAAAGCCTATATACCAGGCGTCCTGCTGGTTGTTGGTGGTTCCTGTTTTGCCGGCGGAGGGCCGCCCCAGAGCCCTGGCCCGCCAGCCAGTACCGTATTTTACCACCTCTTGGAGCAGATGAGTCATTATGCAGGCAGTGTCCGTGCCGAGCACCCGTTTCTTCTTCACCTTGTTTTCTTCCAGGACCTCGCCGTTGCGATCCAGGATTTTCGTGATGAAAACAGGCTCCACCAGCTCTCCCTGGTTGGCGAATACGGAATAGGCCTTGGTGAGTTCCAGCAGTGATATTCCCGAAGAGCCGAGAGCCAGGGACAGGTCACGGCTCAAGGGAGCAGATATCCCAAGACGCCTGGCATAGTCAATTGCATAGTCGATGCCGATATCCCGGAGAATCTTGATGGTCACCACGTTGCGAGATTTGATCAGTGCTGTGCGGAAAAGCGTGGGCCCGTAGAATTTTTCCTTGTAGTTCTTGGGCTTCCAGGTCCAGTCCATCTGTTCGTCACTGTATATAATGGGAGAGTCGATGATAATGGTGGCAGGAGTGTAGCCCTTGTCCAGAGCTGCTGCATAGATAATTGGCTTGAACGCCGATCCTGGTTGACGCCGCGACTGAATCGCCCGGTTGAATTGACTCTTGTCGAATTGATATCCCCCCACCATTGCCTTCACATGACCAGTGTCATTTTCCAGGCACAGCAAAGCTCCCTGCACTTCAGGTTCCTGCTCCAGGGCCAGCTTCCAGGTGCCGGAAGCCTCGTCCTGCTCCAGCAAACGTACCAGAATCACATCCCCCACCCTGAGAACTTTGCCTGGATCTCTAACCTTCACTGTGCCATAGGCGATTTCAGGATCCGGTTTTCTGGCCCAGGCCATTTCTTTCAGAGGCAGAATGCCCACACCCTCACTGAAGCGAACCTTCACCATCTTATCCGCCCGGGACACAGCCACCACCACTCCTTTGACAATGTCCTTCGCCCGGGGGGCACGATAGTCCTTGCTCGCCTTCAGGTCCTGAATGAAGGTCTCTATATCCTCCACCGCCAGGTGGGCCAGAGGGCCACGGTAGCCCTGCCGCTTGTCCAGCTGCCGCAAACCTTTTCTCAGGGCTTGCTGGGCAGCCTTCTGAAACTCGAGATTCACCGTGGTGTATACTTGCAGACCCTGCCGGTAGAGCATCTCGCGGCCATACTTTTTCTCCAGATACCGCCTGACATGCTCGGTAAAGTACGGCACTCCTCCCAGATTCCAGTTGGAGCGCTTCTTGATCTCTATGGGGGTGGCCATGGCCTCTGCTGCTTGCTCCGGGGTGATGTAGTCATTTTCCACCATGCGGTTCAAGACGTAGACCTGCCGCTCCCTTGCTCTTTCGGGGTGGCTGTAAGGCGAGTATCTGCTGGGGGCCTGGGGCAGACCAGCAAGCATAGCGCACTCGGCAAGATTCAGCTCGCTCACCTTCTTGGCGAAATAGTTTTCTGCCGCAGCTTCAACGCCATAGGCGCCATGTCCCAGATAGATCTGGTTGAGATAGAGGTAGAGAATTTCGTCCTTGGACAGATTCTTCTCGATTCTGTAGGCAAGAATTGCCTCCCTCAACTTGCGGGTAAGGCTGCGCTCGGGCGTCAGCAGCAAGGACTTGGTTACCTGTTGAGTGATTGTGCTGCCGCCCTGGACAATTGTACCTGCCT
>JAFDGZ010000189.1 GCA_019309045.1 Deltaproteobacteria bacterium
ACAGCCGCGTTCAGTCCCGAACAATAAACACCCTCTAGCGCGAGCCAAGAAGCCCCTCCGAGCGCCACATGAGTACAGCAATCATGGCGATAAAGGCGAGCGCATCTCTGGGGAGAGGGATATTTGCATAGCCAATCAGCATGGTCTCTGCTATGCCCAGGAGCAGTGAGGCCAGCACCGCCCCCGGCACAGAGCCCATGCCGCCAACCACTATCAGGGCGAGAGTCTTGTAAGCCGGCACCTCGCCCATGGTGGGATAGACCTGATTGTAATAGATGCCCACCAGGATGCCCGCTACTGCCGCAATGGCCGAGCCAATGACAAAGGTAACACTGATGATGGCATGGCTGTTGATGCCCACAGTATCAGCTATTGCCATATCCTGAGAGGTGGCCCGCATGGCAAGGCCCAGTTCGGTGCGCGTGCTTATGAACCAGAGCAGAGCCAGCACCCCAGCGGTGATGATGTACACCGCAAAAAGGGTGGAGGAGATGGTGATGCCAGCTACATGAATTTCAGGAAAAGGCAAGGTTGCAGAAAAAGTGAGGATATATGGTCCGGCAACCAGCCGACAGAGCTCTTCCACTGCCAGAAGAACAGCTATGCTTCCTATGAGAGGGACCACGGGGGGGTATTTCAGCAAAGGGAAGTAGACGAACCGTTCAATGGCAACTCCCAGAATTGAGCAAAACACCATGCTGCCCAGGGTGGCCAACAACAGGCTGCCGCTGTACTGGAAAATAAACACCCCCACGTAGGCGCCAACCGTGTAGACTGCGGCATGGGCCACATGAAGAATGCGAAGGATGCCGTAAACCAGGGCAAGTCCCAGAGTTACCAGGGCATATATTGAGCCAATGGCAATGCCATTGAGAAGCTGCTCCAGGAATAGCTGCATTGTTACGACCTGAAATCAGTGTGCTGAGACCATTATGTCTGGTATACTGGCCAGCTTGCCTTCGAAGTCATTGTTGTAGTGCAACAGGCTCGCCACTCGAAACTCTGCCCGGCAATTGTTGCCTCGAGCACAGGATAGAGACGCAATTGAAAATTTGCCAGCGTTTTTTACTCCACGGTCATCTCCAGGAATATGCTGGATTCATCTACCTCTGTAACACTGGCACTGACCTCCAGGCCTGCAGCGAGCTCCAGAAACTCGTTGGGCCCCACTGTAGTAGCCGTGAAACCATCCTTGCAGACTATGACCCCGTTTCCTGTAGCCTGCTCATCGATTTCGCCCAGCAAGCCGTGGGCCGCCTGCATGCGAAACCATTGCAAGCGCGGCTCCCAGAAGCGCTCTGAGTAGCTGGAAAACAACACCCTGCCTCCTTTGCGGCTCACACGCACGGCCTCGCGCACCAGAGTCTTCTGATCAACCTGAAATGCCGAGATGCCATTCTGGATGCAAACTACCACATGAAAACAGTGGTCCCGAAAGCCTAGATTGGCGGCGTCCATCTGGGCCAGTGACCAGCATCGCGAACCATGGAGGAATTTTCTGGCCAGCTGCAACGACTCTCGTGAAGTGTCAATGCCGCAAACACTCTTTGCCTTTTGAGCCAGGGGCTGCAGCACCCGCCCGTAGCCGCAGCCCAACTCCAGGACAACATGCCAGGCTGCGATCCTGGCCAGCACAAAATCAATCTCAGCCTGCAGATAGCGCTTCACTCTTGCTGGGGCAATATCATATACCAGCTGCAGTCTGCGGGCCGAAAGCTTTCGAGCGTAATAATCGGCCATAGAAGGAGCCGCCATTTCCCTGCACCATGCCAACCAGGCAGATCCAGTAATGAAGCACCTTGTCCCTGCTCGGCAACAGTTGTACTCCAGGATCTGCTCTCTGCCAGCGGGTCAACTTCCTGGACCTACTCGCGATCAATTTCCTGGGTGGACTCTCCAAGATTGAAGCTCAGACTGCCCAGCTTATTGCCGGCAGCGGCCTGCCATTTTTCCGGCAGCGGCGTTTGCGGCACATCCTTGAACAGCAGAGTCAACCTGACAGCCTGGCTGCCGTTTTGCTGCCGGTCGCGAATCATTATAGTGAGCTGCACCTTGTCGCCGATGAGATTCCGTTCAGAAGGAATGTGGAGAAAGACGTATCCCTCTAATTTCCGTCCCTCCTCTTTACTGAGCCAGGTTGTGGAGGTTGGATAGTAGCCCACGCCAGGTTCATACATGAGGGCCGCAATGTATTCCATGTCCCCATCTTTATCTTCAGCATGCAGGTAGAACTTCCAGGTTTCACCTGGCCTGATGGCATCGACCGCATAGTAGTCAACTATCTTCGGCGGCTGGCCTTTTGGTTGCTCATTTGCCTTTCCCTGCTGTCGCGAAGAAGTTGCACACGAAAGTGCCATCACGAGCATGGTCAGCGCAATCAACATTTTGCCCGTCATTTTCATAACCCCCTGGGAAAAAAAGAGTTGCTGGCCACAGCTAGATCATCCTCTCTCGATGTGATGGTTCGATCTGGCCAACCTGTACAAACCAGCAGTACCTTCTCAGCTACTCAGCAATCGCCTCATGTCTTTCTGGGGTAAAATCTTTCATGAAATGGGAAAAAAGGCTTGCA
>JAFDGZ010000190.1 GCA_019309045.1 Deltaproteobacteria bacterium
CGGCAACGAATCTGTCGATGGCATTGCGTACCTGCTGCGGGGAGGTGAAACTGGCTCCCTTCAGGGCCCTGCGGCTCAGGATGCTGAACCACACCTCAACCTGGTTCAGCCACGAGGCATAGGTCGGGGTGTAGTGAAAATGCACGTTTTTGTGTCGCGCTAACCACCTGTCTCTTTTAGGCTTGTGGGTGTTTAGATTGTCAAGGATCACGTGAATTTCCTTGTCTGGATACTCGGCAATGACTTCATTCATAAAGGAGAGAAACTCTCGCCGCCACCTTCGTTTGAAGTGGCCTGCTTTGACCTGGCCGGTCGCTATGTCGAGGGCAGCAAAAAGCGTGGTGGTGCCATGTCGTCTGTAGCCGTGACTGAAACCGGTAAAGGCCTTGCCATTGGGAAGGCGCAGCCAGCCCTGGGCCCGCTCCAGGGCCTGAATGTGAGGTTTCTCGTCCACACAGATGACCACACCGTTTTCTGGCGGCTCCAAATAGAGCCCCACAATGTCTGCTGCCTTGGCCGCAAATTCAGGATCCGTACTGATACACCAGGACCGTCTGCGTTGCAGCTGGATGCCATGCCTGCGGAGCACTCGCCACACATAGTGCTTGGAGACGCCTCCCACCGCCTCCGCCAAAAGCTTGCCGTTCCAGGTGGTATGCCCCGCAGGGGGATCCTCGTCCAACATGGCTATAATCCGCCTGTCCATGCTTTTGTCATAGCGGCGCCTCGGTCCTGTGCGGGGCGCATCCTGAAGACCAGAAAGACCTTCTCTGGCAAAGCGAGTGCGCCACTTGCTCACAGTGGCCGGCCGCACTTTGTACTTGCGGGCAATAGCAATGGTAGGCATTCCTTGGGCTGCAGCCAGTATGATCAGGCTCCTCAGCACCAGCCGCTGCTCGGTCTTGGGCAAGCGAACCCACTGTTTCAGGGTTCGCTCCTGCTCCTCTGTCAACATGATGGGGGTGGCTTTTCTACTCATGCCACCCACTCTAATATATAACTCTAATTTATGCAACTAAGTACTAGCCGAGCTGAAAAACATTTCCAAGCTCGGCGACTTACGGAAATTTGACTTCCAACTACAAAGGTTTTTTTCACTAAGATGATTCTACCTTTTCTCCAGTAATATGAGAAATGAGACAGCTGTTTGAAACCAGATTGGGAGACGGCCATCTTCGAGAACTCGTAAGAGGAAGCTCCGTTGCCCTATTCTCAAGGATCGCTAATCTCTTTCTAGGATATGGGTTCGTACTGCTGATCACGCATAACTTCGGAGCTAAGGTGATGGGGATGTTTGCCCTCGCCACCACTGTGGCAACAATTTTGGCCACTCTGGCCAGAAGCGGCCTCGATACTGCTCTGCTTCGCTTCGTGGCAGAGTACGTGGTGGAAGGAAGAAGTGATCTGGCTGCGGCGGTTCTCAGAAAAGCATGGCGTGTTGTCTTGTTGACGTCCCTTTTTTTATCTGCCTGTGTGTATGTATTCGCCGCCGACTTAGCGGTACGCGTGTTCCATAAACGTGAATTAGGCAATTATATCCGGCTTGCAAGTATGGCCGTACTGCCTCTGACCTTTTCCTACGTCAATGCAGCCTATCTCCGTGGACTAAAAAAAATTCAGCATTTTGCCTTTATCCAGAATGTGAGCATCAATCTTTTCGGCATACTGAGCGTTCTGCCCCTGTTTCTTCTGCTCCAAACCAATAACGCTCCACTGGCCGCCTACGTCCTGGGAACCGTTGTTACCTTATTGATCAGCACATGGTTTTCACGTGAAGGAATCACTTTCCCAAAAATCGCATCACCTATTTCTGTAAAGGAAATGTTAAGTGTCTCTCTACCGCTTCTAGTGGCAAGTTCTATGGTTATGATAACGGGCTGGGCGGACATAATCATGCTTGGGATTTTTCGAAGCAAACAAGATGTGGGGATCTATGCCGTAATAATGAAACTTGGATTGCTGACAGCAATTACTCTGCGAGCAGTGAACGCCATTTCCGCACCAAAATTTGCCGAGTTATATAAGACCGGTGATCTTGATAGCTTGCAAGAAGTAGTATACCAGGCAACCAAGATGATTTTCTGGAGTTCCCTGCCGCTCTTTCTTCTACTGCTCTGTTTCCCCTCGCCTGTGCTTGCTCTATTTGGAAACGAATTTCCAACTGGCAGTAGAGCTCTACAATACATTGCTCTTGGCATGTTCGTAAGTGCCATTTGCGGGTCTGTGGGTATTGTGCTGCAAATGACAGGCAAACAACACATTTTTCAAAACGTTATGATTATCACCATGTTACTTAACATTGGTTTGAACCTGCTTCTGATTCCTCCTTTCGGTATCGAGGGAGCGGCAGTTGCAAGCATGATTGCTGTCATATTTCGCAATATCACCTTTGTGATCTATGTTCGTCAGAGCATGGCCCTGACCACACTGTATCTTCCTGGATTGAAGAATGGCGCCTGGCTGAGATAAAGCTGCAACTTCTTGCCTTGGGGAGAAATTGAAGGAAATGCTACCAAATTTTCTCTGCGTAGGAGCTGCTCGTTGT
>JAFDGZ010000191.1 GCA_019309045.1 Deltaproteobacteria bacterium
CACATGGGTGAATTCGTCCCGCCAGTAGCCCACCACCATGTTGGTCCGGCCTGCCATGCCCGCATGTACAGCATTGTGCCCCAGCATCAAACAAAAAGCTGAGTCAGGAGGAGAGGCAGGCATACTGCGGATGAGATAACTCGGATCTATATACTTGAGAGTTATCTCGGTCCCCTGCTGCTTGAAATAGGCTGTAATTTGTTCTTTGAGGAACAGGCCGATATCCGCTAGCTTGATATTGCCGGAGGCGTCGCGTTCTCTGGTCGTTTGCACAAGATCCTGCCCGGCTCCTTCTGCCACCACAATTACCGCATGTCCCCTCCTCTGCAGCCTCTCGTCAAGCGCTTTGAAAAATCCTTCCAGAGTGAATTTCACCTCAGGAACCAGGCAGAAATTCACATCACTGTTGGCCAGAGTGGCGTAGGCGGCAATAAAGCCAGAGTGGCGTCCCATCAACTTTACCAGGCCGATGCCGTTTCTGGCGCCTGCGGCTTCAGTGTGAGCTGAATAGATGGCCTTGGTCGCTTCTGAGACAGCAGTCATAAAGCCAAATGACTGCTGGACATAAAGAATGTCATTGTCAATGGTCTTTGGCACGCCTATCACTGAAATCTTCAGATTGCGTCTCTCCACCTCCTCACAAATGGCGCGGGCCCCACGCAGAGTGCCATCACCTCCAATGGCAAAGAGCATGCCCACGTTCATTCTTTCCAGGGTGTCCACCATTTCGGAGATCTCTTGAGGCCCGCGAGAAGAGCCAAGAATAGTGCCGCCTTGCTGATGGATGTTGCGCACCACATCGGGATCGAGTTCAATTGGTGTATGGCCATACCTGTAAGTTAGGCCTTCGTATCCATAGGGAAAGCCGAACACGGTTCGCACACCGTAGTGATGAAAAAGGCTCAAGACAATAGCCCGGATCACATCATTGACCCCGGGACAGAGGCCGCCGCAGGTAACAATGCCACACTTGAGTTTGGTGGGATCGAAGTAGATCATTTCCCGGGAGCCGGCCATTTCAAAGCTCGGCAATTTTTTTCCTGCACTCAGGTACTTTTCTACTTCTGCCAGTTGCCCATGGTAGAGTACGTGCTCCTCGTTTACCAGCAGATTCACTCCAGTCATAGGTGATGGTATCCGACACTCCCCGAGTCTCGGCACGGTAAAGTCCAGATCTTTCTCCGCCATAGCTGTCTCCTAGAATCTTTCTGCAATTGGCGCAAGGTCCATTGCAAGGGTCCGCTAGCCTTATTGCCACACTGAGGTCAGCACCTATTGCCACAAACAGGAGTGCATCAGTTGGCAATAATGAATTCAGACTATATAATAACATTCTTACAAATCCAACCTCTCACATGGAAAGGATACTTAGATGAATATGAAGCTGGTCTCATCGTTGGCCGTGGAAAACGATACCAAGGTTGTTCTGGTAGTACTGGACGGCCTTGGCGGCCTGCCAGGTCCTGAAGGAAAAACTTCTCTAGAGGCTGCCCGCACACCCAATCTCGATGCCCTGGCACAATCAGGAATTTGCGGTTTTCATGATCCACTGGCCCCAGGCATCACTCCCGGTTCTGGGCCGGCCCACATTGGGCTGTTTGGCTATGACCCATTCCAGCATCTCATTGGCCGGGGAGTGCTGGACACAGCCGGCACCCCCTTTCAATTTGCCCACGGCGATCTGGCCAGTCGGCTCAATTTTGCCACCCTGGCTCCGGACGGGACCATAGTTGATCGGCGGGCAGGCAGAATATCTGACCAAGAAGGCCAGCGCATCACCAAGCTCCTTGCAGAGCAAATCAAGGAGATCGATGGTGTGCAGGTGCTCCTGCAACATGTAAAAGAATATCGCGCTGCGGCCATTTTTCGCGGCAAGCCGCTGGACGGCCGGTTGTGTGACAGCGACCCCCAGAAGGTGGGTCTGAGGCCTCTCGAGGTGGTCCCCACAGAAAAGAATCCTTCAGAAGAAGCTATAGAAGCCGCCCGCATTGCCAATACCTTCATCAAGAGGGCCAGAGAAATTCTGGCAGGAGAAGAAAAGGCCAATTTTGTCATGATGCGAGGCTTTGATGTGTACGAACCGCTGCCGAACTTTTGTGAACTCTACAAGTGGAGAGCCTGCGCCATAGCTGCCTATCCCATGTACAAAGGTGTAGCCAGACTGGCCGGCATGCGAGTGATCGAAGAGGGCCAGGCCACCCTAGAAGAGGAACTCGATCTGGTTGTCCGAGAACTCCCTCACACGGATTTCCTCTTCCTTCATGTGAAAAAAACAGATTCCATGGGCGAAGACGGCAATTTCGAAGGCAAGCTCGAGGTGATCGAACATTTTGATCAGCACCTGCCCCGCCTCCTTGACCTGCGCCCTGACGTCCTCTGCATAACTGGAGACCACTCAACTCCCTGTATCTTGAAAAGCCATTCCTGGCATCCTGTACCCATCTGCATCGCAGCTGAAACCGTCAGGACTGACAGCTGCCGGACCTTCGGGGAAACCTCTTTCCTTTGCGGTGGATTGGGCCGCATTCAT
>JAFDGZ010000192.1 GCA_019309045.1 Deltaproteobacteria bacterium
TTGCTGCTCTTTTTTGCCTCCAGCGTTTCTGCTGGTTGGTGGCATACAGGCTGGGAAAGACACTACAGGAGGAGTGCCCAGGACATGGAGAGAGTGCATCCCTGGGCGCGCCTGATTCGCAGCGGCGACATTACCGGCACAGTGGTTTGCGAAGAAGACATTACCATCCCGGTAGAAGGGGCAAAAGTCTTCATTGCAGGGGCATCCTTTGTTGCCATCACTGATGCAGAGGGCACGTTTAAAATCTACAACGTCCCCAGGGGAACTTATGACCTTGCCGTAGAATCTACTGAGGGCATGGGCAGTGGTCAAACTGAAGTAAAGGTGTATCCTCGAAGAGTGACTAGATTGGCAGAGCCGCTGGTGGTGAAGTGCGAAACTGAAAATGAAGTAGGCAACGATGTGCCCCCACCTCCAGTGTTAGAATCTATTGTAAAATTGGCTGACGATGGTTCAGCAACTCGGTCTTTTTTTGGCAGTGAAGACAAATACCAACTGACAGTCAGAGCAGAGGCTGGATCTTTGGTACATCTTTTCACCTCAGGAGACTGTGCAGACGGCACTGATTATACCCAGGTAACAATGCCGCAGGGCAGCGGCAATGTAACTCTCACCTTCCAGGTCTCTCTGGCATCCTTCTTTTCAGAAATATCCCTGAGTGCGGAAAACGATCTTGGCATGTCCGACTGTGCAGGTCCACACCAACTCTCAGAGGCCTTGCTCATGGAGTAGCAAGCCTCTGCACTTGCAAAGAACGGCGGCTGGAAGAAACCTCTTCCGCCGCTGTTTTTTTTGAAAGCTCTAGCAATGCGGATATCACATATTGCCTTTTATTCAGCTCTTGGTGCAGCAGCGATTCTGGCCGCCGCAGTTCAGCCATGGGCCGATAGCAGCGCAAGTCAGCCCTGGTATGAACACTTCTCCAGATGAAACCTTGTGGTTGAGGCCAGCCCTGCAGCGGTGGTTTATCACGCTACCATAACGCAAGACATACTCAATTCATACTCAATTATTGACACGCCCCTGGCCTCCTCTGGCAGGCATATCGGGGCCATCTTACCTCGCCATGACCGGCCTGGCCCAAAATCTATCATTCTGGCTATAAAAATTTTTAAGACCTTCAAAACTTTTTATGGTTCATCTCTGATGGTGTGGCTATGAATGGCCAGTACCGTCCTTTATCATCATAACCATAACGCCCTGGTTTTAAAAATGTTTTCGTTTTTGCTGTCTTCTTGTGTCGACCGCCTGCCCCCCTTTCCTTCTGGCATATCCTTTGCTCAAAAGTCTGTGCACAACGTGCTGAGATTTTCCATCAACTTAGCGGAAAGAGTGTTGCCATGGCATTCACACAGTTAGCAGAACGGTTTAGAGCAGAGCCAGCAGGGCCACCGCAGGGGCTCAGCTTGGAGCGTGTGTCTGGCTCCTGGCGGCAGTCAGGCTTCACTGTAGTGGAGCTGGTAGTAATTGTATCGATCATCGGCATCATGCTGCTTTTTGTCACACTCAACTTTGCCGACCGGCGAAATAGAGAGAAGCAATATTACCAGAAAGTGGAGTTCGGTTATGAAAGATAACAAAGCAAATTACATTATCGTCTTTATTGTAGTTTTCATTCTAATTTTAGTTACACAGGGAGAAAGTACCGCGATTACCATTGGTAATATGAGTGATATTTCAAAACAAGAGCAAACTAGTGAGACGAATTTTCAGAAGACAATATTATTCTTAAAACTTGAAGGAGATAAAATCTATACAACAGCTGGTGTATTTATTATTACCTCTTCGGTAGAGCTCATAAATGAAACAGCTATTTCAGATCTACATGCAGGATTCTCCGGTACTCCTCCTAGTGTCAATCTTTTTTATGAGAAAAATAAACTAATAAGAATAATAGTACGATAAATTTAGTCTTGTCTCTTTCGACTCCATTTATGGAGGGTGTTATGAAATACCGTTTATTTTCTATGACAAATTACAAAAAATATTCAGACATGGCAGCTGCCTTTCTTGTCACTGTTCTGGTTGCAACTTTATTGTTTCCTACCTCAATCTTTGCCGAGCAGAATGCTGATTATGACTCCTTTCCCCCATATGTCTCCAAGTCGATTACTCCAAATGTGCTGGTTATTCTCGATAACTCCAACAGCATGGATGAAGACGTGGTCGGCAATGCGGTTGGCAGTGGCGCGACAAACAGCAGGTCTGAAATTGCCCGACAGGCAATACTTTCTCTTATCCAGGCCAATGCTGATAGAATGCGCATAGGACTTATGTCATACCAGCAGACGAATATTCAGCGCTACGAACTGCACAACAGCTTCTATTACTGCGCCTATGATCCATCCACCTATGACCCAAACGGCACATTTGCACCTAAAGACGACACCGTCAATACCATGCGCTATCCCAATCCGTCAGATGCAGGTCACTATATTTACTATGATCAGGCCCTGCCCATGTATAGCTCTGGCAGCCTGAACAATGCTTTCTGCTACTCTTCTGACTTCACCGAAGACGGCAACAGCAGCAATGACCACTATCGCTGCTACACCGCAAAAACTGGTCTCAGCGATCCACCACTTGGTCTGGCCGCAGGTGTAATCGAGAGTCCACCCTATAATTACACCAACTATTGGTTCAACACTACCTTCATCCCCACTGATGAAGATATTGCTGCGGGCTTCACAGAATTCGGCAAGCAGCTCTCCTGGGTGCACACTGGTCCTACCTGGTTTGCCAATTCCAGTCCTGGCAAAGGATTCCTCCACGTACCTGTAGCGGATTCCACCAGCGCCCATCTCGTTTCACTGCAGCAGAAACTCGATACTTGCAACTTCTCCACCAACCCAGCAGACCATCCCAACAATGATCTGGACACTCCTATTAGAAATGCTGGATTGACACCTATTGCTGGTACACTGGAGTCTGCCCGCCTCTATTTTGAAGGGAATCTGCCAGCCAATCAGGGCGGACCGCAGCCATCCCCTATAGAGTACTGGTGTCAGAAGAATTTTGTCGTCCTGGTAACCGATGGCTTGCCGAGTGTTGACAAGAATGGCGCCACAGCCGACGCCGACACCTTGCTCCCGGAAGTAGTAAACGAGGTGCAGCAGCTCCGCACCACCACTGTGGCCGGCTTCGCCAATCCCTTTGACATTCAAACCTTCGTACTCGGTTTTGCCATTCCCCCAGGCCTTGGTTCCAAGCTGGATGATATAGCTGTGGCTGGAGGCACCGATGTCAATGGACATGCCTATCTCGCCTCTGACGCTGCTGAGCTTTCCCAGACATTGAACAGCATCTTCCTGGAGATCTTCAAACGGGTGTCATCCGGAACCGCTGCCTCGGTGATATCCAATGCCAGGGCCGGTGAAGGTGCCGTCTATCAATCGATTTTCTATCCCAGCTTCAACGACTCCAACTGCAGCAATCCGGACTCTTATGAAATAAGCTGGGTGGGACAGGTGCATGCCCTGCTAGTGGATGCCTACGGCAATATGAGGGAAGATACCAACAATAATCGCACCCTCGATCTGCAGGCAGACAAGATTATTATCTTTCACAACAACTATGCTTACAAGTTTCCTGATAGCAACGGCAACGGCAGGCTCGAGCCTGGTGAGGGATTCACTGACACCAACAACAACGGCAAGCTCGACTTTGATGTAGACACTATTCTGGGAAGCGTCGAGCAGACTCCACTGACTGAAGTAGATTATCTCTGGTGTTCGAACAACTGGTTGAACGAAATACCAGATGCGAATATACCCAGCCAGCGAACCTACGGTACACCCAGCCAGAACAGATACATTTTTACTTTCCTGGATACTGATGGAGATATGGTGGCCAAATTTGATGGCAGCGAACAGGTGGCCTTTACCGAGGCAAACGCTGCTGCGATTTCACCTTATCTCCATCTTTTTGATCCCTTTGCCTACAGTGCTGCATCACCACCACCTGGTATCGATGTTGCCGATTACAGTGCTTTTCTGAACGCCCAAAGCGTACGTGAAATCAACTATATTAGAGGTCAGGACCAGGAAGATTCTTCGGTTGGGACCTCCTCGGTGATTCCCGCCATGAGAAGCCGAAAGGCAGATTATGACTGCGACGGCACTGTAGAGACCTGGCGTCTGGGCGATGCTGTTCATTCAACCCCCACTCTGGTAGGTCGCCCTGGTGAAAATTACGACCTGCTTTATAGAGATCAGAGTTATAGGGACTATTATGCCAAATACAGACACAGGCGAAATGTTGTCTATGCAGGGGCAAATGATGGCATGCTGCACGCATTCAATGCCGGCTTTTTCGATCCGGCTACCAAGAAATTCTGGAAGGGTTACGATAAAAACGATACTGACGGTGATGGCAACCCCTTTACTGATACTGGCGGCTTTGAACTCGGCACTGAATTGTGGGCTTATGTTCCCTTCAACCTGC
>JAFDGZ010000193.1 GCA_019309045.1 Deltaproteobacteria bacterium
AGCCTCCTAGCCTTCAAAGCGGAAGGGGTCTAATCCATCAGGTCGTGGCTAGCCTGTCCCGTCGCCGGGGAGAGCCTCTCCTACAAACTGGTTTTTGAAACCTGATAACTGACAACTGATAACTGATAACCCGGCAGCGCCGAAGGCGCAGCCGCCAGCCTCCTAGCTTCCTAGCTTCCTAGCCTCCTAGCCTTTATGCCTCCCAGCCTCTGTTGCCTTGACAGATGGGGTCGGTTAACATAGGATTGGAATTGGCTAGCACACGGGGCACACAGGCGCACATGGAAAAGATACACCTTGCGACAGGGCGAGGTCCTCAATGTACCTGCACCATTACGGCCTTGCAGATAAGCCTTTCCAGATAAATCCTGATCCCAGGTTTTTGTGGCTGGGAGAGAAGCACCGCGAAGCTCTGGCTTTTCTGCGCTATGGTTTGCTGAGCAACCAGGGCTTCCTGCTGCTCACGGGGGATGTGGGTACCGGCAAGACCACCCTCATCAACGCTCTGCTCAACGAGCTCGATGACAACAGTGTGGTGGCAAACCTGACCAATCCCAATCTCAATATCCTGGAGTTCTATAACTTTGTAGCAAATTCCTTTGGAATCAGGAGGCGCTTTGCCAGCAAAGTAGTTTTCCTGAGATATTTTTCCGAGTATCTGGCCAGGCTTCATTCCAGGAGCAAGTATACACTTCTCATAATTGACGAATCGCACACCATACCATTGCCGCTGCTCGAAGAAATACGGCTGCTGTCGAATCTGGAAAAAAATAACACCAGGCTGTTAAATATTTTTTTTGTTGGACAGAACGAATTCAATGACATCTTGCTGCAGGAGTCCTGCAGGGCACTGAGACAGCGCATCAGCTATACTTTCAATATCAAGCCGCTCACTCTCCCGGAAACCCGGGAATACATCCGCTACCGGCTCACAGTTGCTGGTGCTTCCCGGGATATCTTTTCGGAAAAAGCCGTGCGGGAAATATACGCCTACTCGGCTGGCTATCCTCGCCTCATCAACATTGTCTGCGACCATGCTCTGTTGTCAGGGTATGTCAGTGGAGTCTCCACCATTTCCTCGCGAGTTGTCAGGAAATGTTCCGAGGAGCTGCGGCTGCCAGGAGAAGATGCAGGCAAGATCAGTGGCATCCCTCGAAGCTATTTCTCCAGGATTAAATATCCCCCCAGGAGAATGTCTATCTACGCAATGTCACTGCTGCTGGTGATTCTGACCGGCTGGCTGCTGTTGTCAGATTCATCCCGCGGTTATGTGGCGAGGTTCCAGGATTTTTACAGCTCCACCATCCACAAGCTCGCCCCGGCACCTGCAACCAGAAAAATCCACAGAACCATCATCCGCAAGGCCATTGAAAAGCCAGATACCCCGGGCAGCAAGCGGGGTTAGAGGGTGTTGGTTACCGGGCGCAGGGCGGCCGGCTGCGCCGCGTTGCCAGTTATCAGTTATCGGTTATCAGTTATCAGGGTTTGAAGCAGGCGCTAAGCGCCGTATCCGCCATGGAGCTTGTTGCTTGACTATGGAAAAAGAACAGAAATCTTGAAAATCCTGTCGAAAAAAGGAGATCAACAGAACATAGCATATGCCAATGATCGCGCGAAGCGCCAGTGTTTTTTACCCTGCGCCTTGCGCCATGCGCCCAATGCCGGCTGTTATTATCCGTGACATCCGTGTGTTCTCGTGACATCCGTGTGTTCTGCGAAGCAGAACCCGTGTCGAAAAAGCGGGCTCAAGGCGCAAGGCTCAAGGCATTCGGCGAAGATTGCGCAAAGCGCTGTCATCTCCCTAGAAACTGCTGGCATTTGGGGTTAGAGCAGAGCAGAACACTTGCTGGAACAAGGACCTCCACCAGCCAGAAGGGCTTGAGCTTGTTCATTAAATCGGGATCTCCCGATTTAATGAACCTCCCTGAACTCTCTGTGCTCTCTGCTCCTCGAGCGAAAGCGGGTGGTGAATTCAATGTCTTCGGCCTTCCAGCCTTTATGCCTCCCCGCCTGGTAACACCCCGTATCCCCTTTACTTGCAGGCATCGCTGTGCTATAAGCCGCAGGCGATGAGTGGTGTGTATCTTGTGGAAATTCTGTTTAATTGTGGTGAGACCGCGGCGCGGTCGCAGCAGAGAAATCAAGGAGTCATGCATGTCCCGAAAGAGCCGGCAGAGACCTGCGAGTATTCTTCTCATTGTGTCAGTGACACTCCTGGCTGTTTGCTTTCCTCGCTTTTCATCAGGGGCAGAGGCACCCCACCCTTTTAACGTTGCTGCCAGGTCGGCAGTGCTGCTCGATGCCACTTCGGGCGAAATCCTTTATGCTCAGGAGCCTGAAAAGAGAATCAAACCTGCCAGCTTTGTCAAGCTGCTCACTCTATTTGTCATATTCGATGCGGTCAAATCCGGGCAGGTAAACCTGCAGGACAAGGTGTTGATAAGCAAGAAGGCCTGGCGAACTGGCGGCTCCAAAATGTTCGTACGGGTGGGAGACCGCATCCCTCTGACTGACATCATCAAGGGCATCGCGGTGGTATCCGGCAACGACGCCTGCGTGGCTGCAGCCGAGTATCTTCAGGGGAGTGTGGAGGCCTTTGTCGACCGCATGAATGAAAAATTGCAGGAGCTGGGGCTGCATAACAGCAAAGTGCAGACAGTAAACGGCCTGCCGGCTGCCGACCAGTACACCACTGCCGAGGACATGGCCCTGCTGGCCCGGGCCTACATCCAGGCCCATCCTGAAGCCCTGGAGTATCACAAGCTGAAGCAGTTCACCCACGAGAAGATAAGACAGCGAAACCGGAATGGTCTTCTCTGGCGGGATCCTTCAGTAGATGGTCTCAAGACCGGGCACACAGAGGCCGCCGGCTACCACCTGCTGGCAACAGCCAAGAGAGGAGACCAGAGATTTATTGCGGTAGTAATGTGTGCCAAAAGTGTGGCTGTGCGAGAACGGGAGGCCCTGCGGCTGCTCAACTACGGTTTTCGCAACTTTGCCACCCTGCGGCTTTTTGATCAGGGCCAGGTGCTGGCGGAAGTGGTTGTCAGGAAAGGAAGTGAACCACGAGTTGGCCTGGTGACCAGGGAGGCCGGCCTGGTTACGGTGCCGGCAACCAAGAAGGACAAGGTTAGCTGGAAAACCGAGATCCCCAAATACGTTATGGCCCCAGTGCAGCAGGATCAGCAACTGGGCACAGTAAATATTCTTGCCAGTGGAGAGGTGATCAAGTCGCTGCCCCTGGTGGCAAGCAGTGCAGTGCCTCTGGGCGGCATTTTCAAGAGAACCTGGGACTCCCTTACTCTATTCGCCATGAACAATCAGCGAACCGTGTTGTCCACAATTGTTATCCTTTGCGCCATAGGCGTACTCTTCCTGGTGGTGCGACAACGACGGGCAAGCAAGGCGCGGAGGAAAAGGAAGGGGTGAGAGGGGCTCGGTTCGGTTATTGGGGTGTGAAGCAGGCGCATGGCGTTGGGCGCAGGGCATTCGGCGAAGATGGGGCGCAGGATTTAGATTGCGGTGGCCTGTCCTGATTTCGATTCGTGGGGTATGATTGGCGGCATGATGTAACTGGGCTGACAGCCGCTGGCGCAACCTGAAGGTTGCGGCTACCATTGATGGACCCATTTAGGCTGGGAAGCTTCCTAGCCTCCCAGCCCTTTACCCCAGCCATTCCACTTTGATAATGCCCTGGCTTTCCAACACCGCGAACTCTGGATCTCCTGTCAGGAGGGTGCTGCTCTGTATTTTGGCCAATGCTCCTGCAAGGGCATCAGCATATGAGATGGGATGATACGCCTTCAAGGTAGCAGCTGTGAGGAGAAGCTTTTCATCTATGCAGTCAATGATGTTCAGGGGTAAGGCTTTGATTCTGGCATAGACGCAGTCAATGATGTTCAGGGGTAAGGCTTTGATTCTGGCATAGACCAGGTCCGCTATTACGCTGCCCCTTTCCCTCAGAGTAATATAGTAGACCTCGCCCAGGTGAATTACGTGCAGGGATATCTGAACCGCGCCGTCTCTTGCCTGAAGGAGCAGGTCCTGCACCCTGTCTGCGAAAGATTCATTTTCCAGGTAGCCGATCAAAGCGTAGCTATCCAGTACGAAATTTCCTGCCTCTATCAAGCTTCCTCTTTTCCCTTTCTTTTTCAAGCTTCTTCTCCCGCTGGTATGCTTTCAATATTCCTGTTCCCTTCAACATACCCCGGGCTGCGATTATTGGATCTTCTGATTCAGGTATGAGCAGGATTCCTTCCTCGCGCTCGAGCCAGCGCACCTTTGTGGCTGGATGAATTCCATATTTATCCCTCAACCACTTGGGAATCACTACCTGGCCTTTGGAAGTTACTTTGGATGAAGCAGATTTCATTATGAGCACCTGCAGGACAAGGCAATATGAATACATTTCTTTTCTAGTCTAGAGACCAAGTAAGAATTAGTCAAATGATTTTTCTTACGAATTCAGGCCGAGTCGGCTTTGTGGGGCTTGATTGGCGGCATGATGTGATTGGACCGGACAGCCGCTGGCGCAACCTGAAGGTTGCGGCTACCATTGATGGACCCATTTAGGCTGGGAAGCTAGGAGGCTCTGGGAAGCAATGGCGCTTCGCGCAATCATTGCTGGATGCCCTATGCTCCTGATAACCGACAACTGATAACCCGGCGGAGCCGAAGGCGCAGCCGGCCGCCTCCTAGCCTTTCCCCGTGCGCCCTATCCACTGCGCCCGCTGTGATGAAATTTTCTTTTTTTACTTTTTGGCCTTCTTTTTCGCCCGGTCCCCGAGCTCACAGCTGTTGCTCATTCAGGTGGAAATGCCGAGTTTAGGCAGGATCCAGCGATTCAGAACGACCCAACCCACAATGATCAGAACGATAACCCAGACGCTGTTCATATGTGCTCCTTGATATAACAAGCGAGTCCTGGCACCATACAGACGAGCTTTTCCTTGACATATACGGTGTATTGCCGCTAGAGTCTACAAAATTTTTCTAAATTTTCCTTTTTTCAGCTAAAGGCGCTGCCATGGGGATCAAAAAATACCTGGGACTGGAGCGGCGACGCTTCTCACGTTATGCCACAGCCGTAGACGTGATGTTTCACGTCTGGGATGCACGCAAAGAAAAACCCCTGACCCCCAGAGTTAAGGGCCGACTTACGGACATTTCCCAGGGCGGCGCCTGCCTGCAAACCAACCAGACCCTGATCGAGGGATACCATCTGCTGCTCGACAAAGACATGGAGGGCCAGACGCCGGTAATTCTGGAAGTGCAGCAGGCCGCTGGCAGCGAACCTTTTACCATTCAGGCGCAAGTTTTGTGGTACAACCAGGTCACCAGCGAAAGAAAATACAAGTTCGACGTGGGCCTGGAATTCGTTGACCTGACGTCCGAGCAGAGAGAACGCCTCAACACCCTGCTGACTACTGCGGCTGAGTCCTAGGTTATCAGGCTCAGGGCGCAAGGCATCCGGCGAAGATTGAGCAAAGCAACTTTCCCCCGATGCCTGATTGCCGTGGTAATAGGCCGAAGCGCTGTACTGTATCCCGACAACTGTTAACAGATAACGGCTGATGGAAAATTGCTGGCGGCTGACCTGAAGGCTGAGCCAGCGGCCAGTACTACAATGGCGTCATGGCGCAATTGCTTGCCGAAATAGATATCAACAGGGACAATGCAGGCTAAAGCCTGCGGCAACCAGGTCGTTGCCGTGCCTCCAGTTCCCTCTCCCGCCTGGTTGAAGATATCGGTTATCAGGTGCACTTTCATTTTGCCATCAACCGTTATCAATTATCTGGTTATCAGCTATCACGGCCGGGGACGGCGCCTGGCGCCATTTTCACCGGACGCCTGGCGCCAACCCTATGTAAACATATTTATGTGACAGTTGCTGGCAATTTTCAGGTAGTCCTCGGCAGTCATTATTTCAACACCGTCGATGAAATCGTCTTCTGAGAGCTCCATCATATCGACGGTCATCTTGCAGGCAACCAGGCGCACACCCTCTGCCTGGGCCATGTCCATGAGATCACCCAGGTCCGGGATGCCGGCCTTTTCAATTTTTCCCTTCATCATCATGGTCGCCATGGTGCTCATGCCGGGTATGGCACCCATGACTCCGAGGGGCTTGAATTTTACCTTGTTCAGCCAGTTCTTTCTCAACAGGTTCAGGCCCATGAAGGTATAAAAGACTGTTGCCTCCATACCCTGGCGCCTGGCATTGACTGCCAGAATCAGTGCTGGATATGCACCATCCAGGGTGTCGCGCGAACAGATGAAAGTACATGCCTTGGGAGCGGCTTCAGGCTGCCGGGCAGCCTCCAGCTCGAGATCAACTGCTGTTCTAGCCATGATACAAATCTCCTGATACGTTTTGCAGATCCTCTTGTGAATCTTTTCTAAGGCAGTCCAGAATCTTGAACACTGCTGGCCTGGCCACAGAATAGAAAACCTGGTTTCCCTGCCGCCTGGCTTTCAATAAGCCCAGTGTTTTCATTCTGTTGAGCTGCTGTGAAGTGTGAGATTGCTGCGTGCCCAACCTGCTCTGCAGCTCCTTGACCGACATTTCACCATGCTCCAGGATCTCAACCATTCGCAAGCGAAGTGGATGTCCCAGTGATTTAAAGATGGCAGCTGCCTCCTCCAGCTTTTCCCAGTCGAGCAGACCAGTGTCTTTCATATCCATGCCTCAGAATATTAGAACACAGTAATATTTTAATATTATGATTATTTGATATTGTCAAGCATTTTTTTTGAATTCAGTTATCGGTTATGGTTTCAAAAACCAATTCTTAGGAGTGGCTCTCCCCGGCGACGGGACAGGCTAGCCACGACCTTATAGATTAGCCTCTTCCCGCTTTGAAGGCTGGGAGGCCAGGAGCCAATCAGTGTTCGATCGTTCCGCAGGGCGGAACTTGTTCGATCGCTCCCATTCGACAGGCTCATGGTCGCTTGTTCGACCGCTCGCTTGG
>JAFDGZ010000194.1 GCA_019309045.1 Deltaproteobacteria bacterium
GTGGCTGAATGCCAGAAGATATCGCATTGACCACGGCACAAGTGAATAAAATTCAACAATCGCCAGGCCACCTAGCGTCAGGAATCGGCGCAACTCACTTAAGATTCTGATCTTTAGATCATCAGAGTACTGGTGAATAAACCTGGTTGAAACAATTACGTCAAAACTATCATTTGCATACGGTAGATCGAAAGCACTCCCGTTTATAAGATTTGCAGTGATTGCGTGTACATTTAACCGTAAGCGGGCTTCCGTAAGCATCTTTTGAGAAAAATCTAAACCATTTAGCAGTATGTTAGGTCTTTTGTATGCCAGTTCACTCAAGAGAATACCTGTACCACAGCCAATATCCAAAAGAGAAATGCCTGAATTCATTCCAAACTCTTTTGTGATAATTCGGTAAATTTCCTTCGTACGTATCGTACTGTACAACTGCATCGCGGCGTGTCCGTAACGGCGCTCTGTGTAACTAATCTGAGCCGACTCATAACCTCTGTGTCTACGTTGTTCCTCTTCCTTGTGAACGCTGATTATGTCCTTACTGTGGTCAGTGGATTTCATTGTAACAATTATTTAAACCCAGATTTTGCTTTGAGATAGATTGATGTTCCTTGTCTTGGTTTTCGAAGACTTTTATCTGTGAAATTTTGGTCAGCCGGCTAAATCCGGCCAAAAATCCCCAGCAAAAAGCATGGCAGTAAAGGGATTGGCTCTTATTTTATGTGTTATCAGAGACAAATAGGAAATACCCTTTCATTTCCCTCCATAGGGAGTTTTGCTCTCTGTTGTGGTGCAGGAAGAGATTTTGGCTTATGGAGCTCCGAGGGCATCAAGTCGCTGCCACAGAGCCAGAAATTTCGCCGCCTCCGGACTGCCCCGGCTCATATTGAGATATACCCTGCGAGCATGCCGGACAATCTGGCCACCCCAGAACAAAAAGCGCTCCCTGAGAGTTCTGACCATCAGCATCTTGCCGGTCACCGCTCGCGCCACCAGCACCCGATAGGCGGCAAGCAGGGTCTGCACAATCATGATCAGCCAAAAATTAGCTGCATTGGCCAGATACCTGCCTGTGGGGATGGCATCAAGGCCGACTCCCTCGATGAGATCCTTGATGACGTTTTCCGAGTCAGCCCGGCCGTTGTAAAAGCGCCACACCAGCTCCGCTGTACATCTCATGTTGGTAACAATCAACTGGTACCTGTACCCAGGCAGATCCTCGAAGAGTTTCCCCTGGGCCTTGTCGCCAAAATGGGCAATACAGTGTCGCACCACCACAATCCGCCGCTTGCGGCTCCACCTGCTGCCCCTGCCACCGGAGCAAAACTCAGCAACCTCAACTCCCGCAATGATCTCCCGGTAGCGCAGGCCTCCCAGCCGTCCCTGATATCCCTTGTTGATCGGCAGGGCAAAGGCGTAGCGGATATTGCCCTCAGCCTCCAGTCTGGCCAGCACCTGCTCACATACTATGCCGCCATCTGCTCTGATCTGAATAAGTGCAGGGCGAATGCCGTTTCGCCTGAGCGCCTCGAGCACCATGTCTACAAATTCGACAATCTCCGTTTTGCCGTTGCTATTGCCGGGCCGAAACAGACCAGCCAGCGGCATCCTCAGCTCAGACAGCGTTGCCACCAGAGGATGGTAACTCAACCGCCCCGCTTTTCTCGGATTATAGCCTTTCCTCGCACCTTGCTGCTCGCCGTAGACCACCTGCACATGGGAGTCAATGTCGATGGTCACTGCGCGCCTCACCTTCCTTTGCCACTGAGGACTTTTGGCGAAAAAACGCCCCACAAAGGCCTCGTGCATAGACCACAGAGAGGAAAGCCTTCTTACTCCTTCATCATCGAGCATCTCCTCTCCAGGGGCAAAGCGGTGCAGGGTGTCGTAAAGCGTATCCTGACTGGGAAACTCCTCCAGACCGGCAAGCTCCAGTACCAGGGGATCTTGGGCTATCTCATCAGATTGGCTAATTCTTTTGATCCCGGCACATCTCAGCGCCAGATGCGCGCAGATCAGATCCGCCGAACTGTATTTCCGTTTCTTCTTGGGCAAATCAAGGTGTCCTTCGACCAACTCTCGCATGCCAAACCAGTTGGCAAATCTGGTCAGCGGCTTCACACCCGCTCGCGAGGTATACGTTTTCTGCTGGAATCTGACGCGAATTTCTGGTATTGTCTTTTTCACCTTTCAGGTGCCTCCTTGGTTCGGGTTTGGGTTTCATATCAAAAGCAAATTACACCAAGGAGGCTTTTTATTTCAACAAGTTATCACACTATTCCTAAAGTTTTTTCCTCCAGCGAGCCAAGGGTAAAGCAAAATCTGGGATAAACTAGTTATCGTAACAATATTCCATGCAAGCTGTTAATTAGCCTAGAATCCGCTAGAATTAGAACTAGGTTATGATGAAAAGAAGTTGCTTAATGCCAAGTTTAATTTGA
>JAFDGZ010000195.1 GCA_019309045.1 Deltaproteobacteria bacterium
CATTTCCAGAGCAGGTGCGATTTCAACAGGAGTTTGCTGCGGAGCTGTCAAAGTCGGACCTGAATGCAGCTATCAAGGGAATGACTATCAGCATTGGCCAACAAGGTGCATTCATTAAAACAAGACAGTGGCAGGATTTCAAGCTGAACGATCAAGTAGAAGTATCAATATTCCTGCCATCAGTATTCAGGGAACCGAATGCAGTTGTAGGGATGTCAGGTTCTGCGGTGGTGACAGGAATAGACCCGGACAATGAGCTTATCAATATAGAATTTGCCAGGAGCTTTCGCAGATTCAAGAAAGTTGGTGAAGTGGGAGTTCCCGCTGAAAGTAGATACAAAAAGATAGCACATTACGTAACGTTACTGGATGATATCTGTTTAAAAGAGTTTCTGCAGAAATATCCAAATGGATTTTTTGCAAGTAATGTTTCAATTTAATACAAAGGTATATGACAATACAGAAGCATTTAAACATTTAGAGCAAGCTGACTTACAAACAGACTTTTTGGAAGCAAGGGTAATCGAAATTATAAAAAGGAAAAATAGTGACAATTGTAATATTATAACAATAGGTAGATCTTCGCAGAACGACATTATTTTGTATAATAATATAGTATCTAAATCACATGCCTTTCTTTATTGTCATCAAGATTGCAGGGCTATATATGTAACAGATCTAGAGTCAACTAACAATTCTTATATAAATGACGAAAAAATAGTTCCTTATAAACTATATCAGCTCACAGATGGCGATGAAATTTCATTTGGACCGCAGACTAAAGTTATTTATCTTACCTCTAGAGCTTTTTACGATTTTATTCTGTCTCTTAAACAGTCTTCGTGCAGTTAACTAATATGGCGGCCATTTGTAAGAGCTGCAAATTAGCTGAATAGTAAATGAGACTTCGGGCCATTCTGCTACTGTTAGCTTTGCTTGCCTTCCTGTCAGCGTCAATTGCTGGCTATCTCTATTACCTTTCACTACGACAAACAGCACTCCGCCAGGCGGAAACTAAAGCGGTCAATTATGGACGAGAATTGGACAGCAAGCTTTCGCTGTATTTATCCGAGAGCATAGAAGCCTGCAAGGCCTTTGCTGCAATGAAGGAACTGCGAAGAGCAGCAGTATCGCATGACAAAAAGGTCCTGCTGCAAGCCAAATCGTTGCTGAAATATTTTCACGAGGTCCTGGGATTTGGCACCTGTCTCCTCTTGAATGCAAATGGCAGAGTCATTGCTTCTTCAAAGCAAGCCGTGAAGGAAAAATTTGCTAATTCCGCCTACTTCAAAACGGCCATGAAAGGCAAGGTTACATTGCTGATTGGCAAAATAGCATCTGCAAACAAAGAGATGCTTATCTGCAGTCATCCAGTGTACAGCAACGGTCAGGGTGTTCCCGACGGCGTGTTGGTTGTAACCGCTTCGATAAAACCAATCATCACTACATTGGGGCGGGTGCATGAGGGAATCACCATGCTGGTTGGCCGGCAGGACAACGTGCTGATCGCGAATAGACCGGAATGGGTCGGTCGGTTCTTGTGGAAGAATGACAAGAATAGGGGTGCCAACAGCAAGGAAACTCAACACGGCGGCAATGGACGGCGGTCTGTTGGCTTGAGTTTGCCCAGCGGTACATATGCAGTTGATGCCGCAGGCAACAAGTACCTGATCTATCAAAAAAGAATCGCAGTTTACCCTGAATGGCAGGTAATCTATCTTGTCAGTTTCCGGGAAATTAGCATGAGGGTCTTTTATGATGTGCTCAGGTCGAGTGGCTCCATTGTTGTCGTTTTGTGCATCCTCGTGGCGATCTCTGTATTAATTCTCTATAAAATGGCGGCTCGCGACATCGCAGAACGCAAAAAGGCGGAGCAGGCCTTGCTGGAAAGCGAGAAAAGATACAGGACAGTGCTCGAAGCCAATCCTGACCCGGTGATTGTTGATGATCTCAAAGGGAGGGTCATCTATCTGAACCCTGCGTTTACCCGGGTATTCGGCTGGACCCTGGAAGAATGTCTCGGCAAGAAACTGGAGAATTTTATTCCAGAGACAGCCAGGGACTCAGCGAAGATTATGCTCGACGAGTTGTTGACAGGCGCTGAATATTCTGGCGTCGAAACCCAACGCTACACCAAGAAAGGTGAGCTCATTCCGGTCAGTATAAGTGGGGCCGTGTACAAAGACAGTGACGGCAAACCGGTTGGCAGCCTCATCAACCTCAGAGATATCAGCGAGAAGAAAAAGTTGCAAGCCCAGCTGAGACAGGCGCAAAAGATGGAAGCAGTGGGCACATTAGCTGGAGGAATTGCCCACGATTTCAATAACTTGTTGCAGGCAGTTCATGGATACTCGGAACTGTTGCTGATGGGCAAGAAAGAAGACGCTCCGGACTATCAGAAGCTGCAGAAAATTTTGCGTGCTGCTGAGAGGGGTGGGGAGTTGACCAAGCAGCTGCTCACTTTCAGCCGCAAGGTTGAAAGCAAGAAACAACCTCTCAATCTCAACAACGAAGTGGAACAAGTGAGCAGTTTGTTGGAACGCACCTTTCCGAAAATGATCGAGATCG
This sequence comes from Deltaproteobacteria bacterium, assembly GCA_019309045.1. Classification (NCBI taxonomy): domain Bacteria; kingdom Pseudomonadati; phylum Myxococcota; class Myxococcia; species Deltaproteobacteria bacterium. Next base: position 2,569 of record JAFDGZ010000195.1, read on the forward strand.
AACTCCTTCTAGAGAAAGATCTCAAGATTTCCTATGCAGATCCGGCTCAGGTAGAGCAAATCCTGATGAACCTTGCACTCAACGCCAAAGACGCCATGCCGGAGGGCGGCAAGCTCACTATTGAAACGAAAAATATCATCTTGAACGAGGAATTTTGCCGAATACATCCAAAGGCAACTCCCTGGGAATATGTC
>JAFDGZ010000196.1 GCA_019309045.1 Deltaproteobacteria bacterium
TCACGGAGATGGCGAAGTTCTTCGGGGTGTCAGTAAACACGTTCAGGGACTTCCCGCTGGACCTTCAGCAGCACACCCTCAATCGACTTCTTCGAGAGCGCAGTAATGATGGGGATGGATACATTGGTGTCTACGCCATCGGGGACCGGGCAATGGCTTTCACTGTTCCAGACAAGCCCCATATTCGATGTCTCCCTGTGCTCAATGCTGCACTCACTGCAGTCGATCCGAATGAGGACCGGGAACTCAAGGACTTCAGCCTTCGCAGGGACGGCTTCAGTGTCAATGTCATGTCGGATAAAGCCGTCGATGTCGCGGATGTGGGTGACATTACTCAGGGCGGCATTCGACTCCGTCACTCTGACGTAGGGGCATTCGGGACTTCACTGGCTGCATTCCTCCTGCGGCTCATCTGCGTGAATGGACTTGCACGAGCATCTTCTGTCGCTCGCGGCCACTTTACCTCTGAGGATGAATTCCGGGCAGGGGCCATGGTCCACGATTGGGCTACTGAACTCTACTTGGAGCTTAACGAACACCTTCACGCATATGAGCTTCTGGCGGAGATCCCCCTCCCTGCCCCTTACGAAGCCATTGAGCAGCTTGGTGAACGCAATGGTCTCAGTGAAGAGTGCACAGAAATGGTGCTGGATGCGTATTCACTTGAAAGTGAACTGCCCCACACGATGTATAGACTGACGAATGCGCTCACATACGTGTCCTCGCACGCGGAGTTTGATGGAGATCGGCAGCGCCGCAAGCTGCAGAATCTGGCTGACTTTCTGGTTGGAAATGGTGAGGACATCTGCCCCCACTGCCTCAGTCTCAACTGAGTGGGAGCGGGGGGCTTACCATTCCATTCAATCTGAGAGGGAGAGAGCCATGAGCAGTATTGAGGAAAGAGCCCTGACGCTGATTGGGGATCAGGAAGAGAACCCAATAGAGCCATCCATTCGCCCACAGGGGCTTGATGAATATGTGGGGCAGCAGCAGATGGTGGAGAGCCTAAAGATCGCAGTGCAGGCCGCACAGATGCGTGATGCTGCCCTGCCGCATGTGCTGCTTGGTGGTCCTCCTGGTTTGGGGAAGACCTCTATGGCATATGTCCTTGCTGAGGAAATGGACAGTGAACTGATAATCACCTCAGGGCCCAATCTGCAGAAAGCTGAAGACGTGACTGCCAAGCTGAGGGCTTTGAAAGACAGAGATATCCTACTGATCGATGAAGTCCATCGTATGAAGCCGAAGACCTCCGAGGTTCTGTATTCTGCTTTGGAAGATGGCTTTGTGGAGGCTTCAAGTAGACTGCGGCATAGCACAAGTCAGGTGGAGCTTGCTGTTTTCACCCTCATAGCCTGCACAACACATGTTGGCGATGTGCAAGCACCTCTCCGGGACAGAATGCCCCTCCAATTCACGCTCTCCCATTACTCACAGGAGGAGATTCAGCAAGTCCTCGAGCGTAGTGCCTCCATTCGTGAGGTGACCATTGAGGATGCTGCCATTGCTGTCCTTGCGCAGGCAAGCAGAGGCACACCACGGGTGGCCAATTCTCTTCTCTTTCAGTGCAGGGACTATGCCCTTGTAGTTGGCAACGGCGTCGTGACAGCAGGAATGGCTCAGGCCTGTCTGGACAGCATGGGGATTGATTGTCTGGGCCTCAATGCAGCTGATCGGCATTACCTGCAGGTGATCCTCAGAGACTACGGTGGAGGTCCCGTTGGAGTGAATGCCATTGCCTCTTCGTTGGGGGAGAGAGTGAGCAACCTCGAGGAGAACATCGAGCCATATCTGCTGAGGGCAGGGCTGCTCATACGAGACAGGGCAGGCAGAGTAGCCACACGACAGGCTGAGAGCCACCTCATCGACCTTGGGCTGTTGGAATGAGATCTCCTTCGGTCCTGGTCATATTCACTGTCCCTGAGCACGTCCCATACGAGGTGCAGCCATGCCCAACAAAGCCAACACCTGTAGTACGAAGCTCCTGCGGCAGATGATAGAAAGAGCAGCTGAGGGGATGCATCTGGGTGACAGGATGATCCCCGCCAATGCCGCCATCTTCTATGACGCTGAGGCATTCAGTCAGTTTGCTGAAGACTTCCTTAAGAATCCTCAGGGGGCAATCAGGCAGCTAACCGATCTAAACCTTGAGGTAGAGGATGAGGCTGAATGGGTTGACCACTACGTGAGGCTTGCAGGAAGCGCTTTTCGTCTGGACTTTGAGCAGGAGGATGAGGATGTGGACCTTGTGCTCTCACGCAGGGCCTCCCACCACCCGATGATGAAGCTGCTGCGCACCCCTCCCCAATGGCGCCGTGTCAGAAGGGCCGTCTTTGTCTACCTGAGGGATCAGCTCTTTGCTGCAAGGGA
>JAFDGZ010000197.1 GCA_019309045.1 Deltaproteobacteria bacterium
TCCTGCTTTGCCGCAGGCGGTATGGATCAATCCTCCTGCGCAGGCAATGGTGAACAGAAAGAAGCTACAGTAATTTCCGCAAGTGAGTGTCCAAAAGTTGTTGACAGGTTCCGCCAGTCAAAGAATCTGCGCAAAGAGTCCTTATCCTGATGGGCGCCAGTATAGATCAGCCGCTTCCTTTCCAGATCATAGACCTGGGTGTGGTAGACATGGCCTTTCTTGCGACTGATCTCATCGATGCCAATGAGTCGAACATCCCCGTAGTCTTCCTGCTCTCTGCCGTATGCCACTGCAGCCTCCACCGCGCTTCTGACCGTGTTCCAAGGAGACGTGAAAAAGACTGGCTACTTGATCCCAGGAGAGCAGTCTAGCCAGTCGGAGCGAAGTGGAGATCCCGCTCTGCGGGAAAGGAAAAGCACGGTGATAAGGGGAAAGCTGATGGGCTTTTTGCCCATGCTCCAGGGAATACGTTCCACTTTGATTCCGTGAGCAGGACATTTGACTCGCCTGGGATGGTAGTAGAGAAAGACCGCAATACCCCACAGGGAGACATGTCGCCAACGCCTCTCTCTGAGCTTGTCCTTCGGATGAAAACGCTTGCCATCCCGCCAACGGCGGGACTAGGCAACTTCCTTTTCTTCTTGACATCCAGTTCGATCCTCAGTTCGTTGTTGGCAAGCCTGGTCGAAACAATTCGATGATCCTTGATTCCCAGAGTCAAACGTACGATACTGGATACGAGCATGAGTCATCCCTCCGCTATTTAGGTTTTGGTTTCCACCTTCTAAATATCGGATTTGACTCATGCTTTCTACCTTCTATCGCTCATTCGTAGCACACATTCTGTTGAGGAGCCTTATATGAATGGGGCAGGCACAGAGATATGTGTTGGAAGCAAAGTGATGATAATGGCTACACAGAGTTTAGTTCTTGCTTAAGGACCCACGGTTTGGCAAGAAGTACAATGCATAGGGCGGGTGAAAAATTGAATGAGCAAGGATCGACAATTCGGTACGTTTGTTGATAAATTGGAACAAATGTGAGACAAACTTCAAGGGAAGCTTCCGTCTTTTTTTATTTTTATATTGCGCAGAGCGCAGGAGAGAATTATATGGTTTCAGCTTATGCTCTAAGCATGCGATTGGAAGCCATTGAGAGGCTGGCTGACGGTCTGGAAAGCAACTCCACAGCACTTCAGGAGGCCGCTGCCCAGGATGCCGGCTTTCCTGTGAGAATTACTTCCATGGAAGTAGATCTGGCTGTTGACTATCTGCGGACCATGGCAGAAGAGATCGCCTGGATAGAAAACGGGCGGCCCTATGGTACTGTTGCCGCCATCTTTCCCTACGACGCCCCCGCTGTCATGCTGGCGCGCCTTGGTGGGGCAGCATTATTGACCGGCAATCGATTGCGCTTCAGCTTCTCGTCGCACACGCATCGCACAGCCGCTTTGCTCCAAGAAATATGCAGGCCTCTGGATACTCTCGAGCCTGTGGTCGGGAAAGACAATCGAGTATTTGGCCGCAACTGTGTGGAGGACGAAGCGATCCGGGTGCTCTTTATGTCCGGCGCTTCTGCTGTGGGAGAAGCATATCGCCGCCAGCATCGTGCCTTTGACAAGCTCTTTTTCGCGGGGCCGGGAGGCATGCCTGCAGCTGTGGTATTTAAAGATGCTTCTGTGCAGCAGGCAAGCCAGTTCATAGCGCGCCGTGCCTTCATAAACGGCGGCCAGTACTGCACCACCATCAAAAAGGCGCTGATTCACAGAAGCCTCTATGAAGCTGTGCGGAACCAGATCCTGGGCCATGTCCGCAGCCTGAAGGTGGGAGACCCCCTCGATCCAGAAACAGACATTGGGCCCATACGTGTGGAACGAACCCGTGTCATTCTTGAAAAAGCTCTTGATAATATTCCAGCAGCACGCCTGCTTACCGGTGCTGTCAAAGACGAAACTGTATTTCCTCTAGTGCTCGAGATGGACAATGGAGAAATCCCCGATCTAGAGCTCTTCGGTCCCCTTCTCGTTCTCAAGCCCTTTGATGATCCTGAGGCGGCGGTACAGGAATTGATCCAGACAAGGTATGGCTTCCTGTTGGCTTTTTTCGGAACGCCGCCAGAGCACGGGCGCAGATTGTTCCACCAGCATTTCGGCATGGTTCACGATAATCCCCAGTTCTTTTTCACTCCCCTGCGTCTTCCCTTCGGCGGCAAAAAGGCCAGCGGCTGGATCCTGGAGCGTCGGGGCGAGGAGTGGCTGGAGCGAGAGCGTCGGGGCGAGGAGTGGCTGGAGCGAGACGGAGCTTTTATCTATAGTAAGGAGTTGGTCTCGACTTAGCAGAACGGGCAGCCTTATTGGTTTACTTCATAATTCGGAAAATGGATGATCTCATCTGTCATTTGTGAAGCAGAAAAGCATTGGATTGGAGGATGTTATGGCCAGTTTCAAAGAGCGTATTATTCGGGCTGCAAAACTGGATGCCCAGTTGTATGAAGAGGTGGAGGCTGATAAAGAGGCGATGGGACAGGCTACGGGGGTTGTGGTTCTTTCCAGTGTAGCAGCTGGCCTCGGAAGCATTACCCAGGTTGGCATAGGGGGCATTGTCATCGGCACCATCGCGGCCCTTGTCAGCTGGTATATCTGGAAACTACTCCCCGAGCCAAACACCAGGGCTGACGTGGGACAGCTGCTGAGGACCATCGGCTTCTCGAGCTCTCCAGGCCTGCTTCGTGTATTGGCCATTATCCCGCTCCTGGGTGGCATTGTTTTTCTGATTACCTCCATCTGGATGCTTGTGGCCATGGTGATTGCAGTGAGACAGGCCCTCGACTATCAGAGCACAATGCGGGCAGTGGGTGTGTGCCTGATCGGCTGGATCGTTCAGGCACTGATCATTTTCCTGCTGTTCACCATTTTCGGTGGAGGCGGCCAATCCATGTGATTCTGCGTTCAACTGGTAGATGACTGCTCTTCTAACTCTTAAAACTGGCAGATATAAGTTGCCACTGCTGTTCTGCTTCTTGCCAGCACATTAGGCGGCGTTCCATCTCTGACCGAGACGGCCTCCGCCTTGATCTGGCATTTTTGCCCCAGTAAGATGCAATACAGAGCCTGCATAGAACTCTGATTATTGCGTTTGCTTCAGAACAAACAAGAAGGTGCTGCTGACCATATGAGAGTATCAGTAATACTTGCTCACCCCAACAAGGAAAGTTTCAATCACGCCATTGCAGCTGCTGCAGTGGAAACATTGAAACAGAACGGGCATACGGTCTGTTTTCATGACCTGTATGACGAGAAATTCGAGCCAATACTGCCATCTGAAGAGATCCAGGATGGCGCCCTTTTGCCGCCAGAAATTGAAAAACATTGCACGGAAATATCAAAGGCAGATGGAATCATTGTCGTCCACCCCAACTGGTGGGGCCAACCGCCGGCAATTCTAAAGGGATGGGTCGACAGAGTTCTTCGGCCGGGGGTGGCTTATGAATTTCTGGAGGGCGACAAAGGAGAAGGGGTGCCGAATGGTTTGTTGAGGGCCAAAGCTGCTATTGTTTTCAATACCTCGAATACAGAGAGTGTAAGAGAGAAAAATGTATTTGGTGATCCTCTGGAGACCATCTGGAAGAATTGCATCTTTGGCTTGTGTGGCGTCAACAATTTCTATCGTAGAATGTTCAGCATTATTGTTATCAGCACTGAAAAACAAAGAAAAGAGTGGCTACAAGAGGCGAGGCAAACGATTGCTAAATATTTTCCAATAAACAAGTAATAAGAAAGTTAGCTGTAATGGGCGCTTTCAGCCCATAGCTGGCGCCACCCTTGATCCTTGATATTTCATGAACACACCACCAGGCACACCTTCGTGCTCTTCAC
>JAFDGZ010000198.1 GCA_019309045.1 Deltaproteobacteria bacterium
ATACGGCAACTAAACAAAAACTGCGAAAGGGGGGTGAACTTTCATTTTGCATTTAACCGATAACCGATAACCGATAGCTCCGGCGAAGCCGGATGCCTACCAGCCCCACCTATCCTGAGCCTGTCGAAGGATGCCCTGATAATCGATAACCCGGCGTCTCGTCCGCCGTCGTCTCTAGCGAAGGCGGAAGCCGCTGGCCTCCCAGCCCCTCACACCACTGTCCATTGGCAGCAGGACCCTGAATGTGCTTCCCTTTCCCTCCTGGCTCTCGACCTCCAGCTGGCCGCGGTGGGCTTCCACGATCATTTTACTCTGGAAGAGACCGATTCCCAGGCCCTGCTTCTTGCTGGTCCTGAACGGCCGAAACAGACTCTGCTCCATGAAATCCCGCGACATGCCGCAGCCATTGTCGCTCACCGAGATTACAGCCCAGCTGTCAAGCCTGCTGGTGCTCACCCGGATCTCCCCGCCATCAGGCATGGCCTCGAAGGCGTTGAGAATCAGGTTGCTGATCACCTTGCGCATCTGCTGCGGGTCGATGTACACTTGCGGCAGATCCGCGTACTCTGTTGTCAGCTGCACGCCAGGCGTCTGCTTTACCTCTTTCAGAACAGTGCTCACAAGTTGATTCAGGTCTGTTTTCACGGGCGCCAGTTCCAGTTTCTCTCTCAACAGAGACAGCCGTGTGCACATGGAGTCTATTCTGGCTACACTCTTTGCAATGGTCTTCAGGGCATCTTCCCGGAACTCTGGATTGTCGTAATGGACCGGCAGGTTTTGCAGCATAATCGACAGACTCGAGGCCAGATTTTTCAGGTCGTGCACGAAAAAGGCCGCCATGGTCTGAAAGGCCTCCAGTTCTCTGGCCTGTCGCAGTTCCTCGGCTCGTTTTATATTGAGGAGACTGCCGGCAAGCTGGTTTGCCAGGGTCTTGAGAAGGTCCAGCTCCTCGAAGGTCAGGGGCACTGCCTTGACGCGGTCTCCCAGGGTCAGCAGCCCCACAGACTCTCCTCCCACTGCCAGTGGCACACAATACCGAATCCTGGCTTCCTCAATAAACTCCGGATAATGGGCTCTGAACGCTTCGAGCCACACCTCCTCTGTGTCCTGAAGATCGATGGGCGGAGAGTCGCTGTCCATACTGTTCATCAGCTTCAGTAGAGGATGGACAAAGGACTGCAAACTGCCGGTTTCTGTCTGGTAGCTCACAGTAGAACCACAGAGTTTCATTTCTGTGCGGCGGTCGCCTTTGAGCCAGATGGACACGGCAAGGGTGTCAAACGTCTCCGAGATCATTCTGACCACCGCATTGCAGAGGTCCTCTGTTTCAAGAAGCGTGGCTGTTCTTCTGTTGAAGTCGGTCCAGATGTGGCGATAGTCGTACTGGGGACGTTGAAAATGGATGCTCACAAAGCGCTTCATCCTGAGCTTCATGCGGTCCGACAGCAGCAGCACAGCCAGACCCAGGAGACTCGAAAAAACAAGAAAAGTTATCAGCGGGAACCGAAAACCCTCACCAACATAGCTCACAACTTTGGCAAGCACTCCTACAGCCAGGAAGTAAACACCCACCACGAGCACTGTCAGCGAATTCAACAGCATCCTGTGGGACAGATATAGATCTACGGGCAGTACGCGCGCCCTGGCAAAGGAGACCATAATCAGCAGGCAGGTGGCCAGCAGTGCTGCTGCATTGACAAACTCCAGCTGCAGATCGATTGTGTGGAACAGCATGGCCTGGCTTCCTGTATATATGCGGGCTGCAAACAGACCGCCGACTCCCAGAAGGAGAAATTTCACCTGCCAGCGAAGCCGTCCCCTCGAGGCCCGCAGCAATTGTTCGAGGATGGCCACGATAAGCACGGTGTTGAGTATGACAGCAACCTGAAAAGCATAACCAGGCCAGGCAAGCTTTATCACCCAGCCAAAGTCCTGGCTGAAAACTGGTAGGGCCTGGAAAAAGTAAGAATACACTGTACTGGCGAGACCCAGGTTTACTGCAAAAACCGCCAGAATGCCCCATTTCCATTTTGCCAGCGATGTCCAGTAGTGCTCGCGCCCGAAACTCAGGGCAAACACCAGCCAGGTGCCGGGAAGCAGGGAGGTGGTCAGCCATCTCAGCTGCTGCCAGAAGAGCACCCTGTCAGCAGTGGCGGCCTGCAGCGAGAGTCCGGTAAACAGGGCTTCAACAGCCAGAAGCGCCATGCCAGCCGCAAAAATGCGGTGCACAAAGGACCGGAAGTCCCT
>JAFDGZ010000199.1 GCA_019309045.1 Deltaproteobacteria bacterium
TTAGCCACCCGTCTTCGCTAATGCTACGCCGCGCCAGGCCTTGCGGAGAGAGATTGGCGCAGGAATGAGCTCCCTGCAAAGCTCAACAAATCACACTCAAACAACTATTGCGCAGGACGCACGACATCAGGCGAAGATCGCGCGAAGCGCTGGATCTACCGTGCGCCCAATGCCATGGAAACGGCACAAGGCATTCGGCGAAGATAGCGCAAAGCGCCATCGCCTCCTAGCCTCCTAGCTTCCCAGCCTCCTAGCCTTTATGCGCCCTGCGCCCTGCGCCCTCCTTGTATCTCTTTATAATCCCGTGTGCATTGAAGCATACGTTTTTTGTTGCTGCGTCAGGGAACGGCTGGAATGGCCTGAAGGGCGGCGTGGAGCCATCTCCTTAAATTTCTAGCACAAATTTTCTCGAGCTGCATCGCTATAGATAGCGTGTTCTTTTCGAGCAAATCTGGTCTGAAACTTGCCATTAATAAGGGAACCTGTTGTCAGCAACATATCTGCAAGAGACAAATTCAACGATTAAGAGAAGATAGAGAGATGGGTAGAGCTGGAGAGGTTGGCGTATGTATAAAAAATGTCTCTTTCGACATTATCTTATTGGTATCATTGCGTTTTCTTTATTGATATTTTTCCTGCTGCCGCCTGCTTCTGTGCAGGCGGCAGCAGTTACCCTGGCCTGGGATGGCAACACCGAGCCTGACCTGGCTGGCTACAGCATCTATGTGCGCGAGGGTTATGCGCCCAGCAAGACTTCCTACACCCGCCGCATTGATGTATCACTTGCCTCGCTGGGTGGAGACACTTCTTCGCCCCAGTATACGGTCAGCAATGTCAGCGACACCAGGACCACTTACTTTGCAGTGACAGCCCGCGACAGCAAGGGCAACGAGAGCGGGCTCTCCAACGTGGTCTCTTATGTGCCAGCTGATTCTTCCCGGTCTGATTCATCAGCAGACGACTCGAACACATTCGAGTCCAGCAGCACTCCCATGTTCTGGGGTTACATTGGCTGGGACTGGCAATCTTCGGAAAGCAATGGAGACAACAGCGCTGACAGCACCAGTGACAGCAGCGCAGACAGTGCTGATGCCAACACTGATTCAGGCTCTACAGAGATTCCCTTCGAGGTTGGCGAGGTTGTGGTGGACAGCGGCTGGACGTGGGTCTCTTTCCAGGGCTACTACAATGACCCCGTGGTGGTGGCAAAACCCCTGAGCCTCAACGACGAGGAGCCTGCGGTAGTGCGCATCAGAAACGTCAAGGGCACCGGCTTCGAAATAATGGTGCAGGAATGGGATTATCTTGACGGCGTGCATGAGGAAGAAAAGGTCAGCTACATGGTCATGGAGCGGGGCAGCTACATCCTTGCAGATGGAACCGTGATCGAGGCCGGCCGCTTCAAGGTAAAGAACACAAAGTTTGTAGGCGTGCAATTCAGCAGCCGCTTTCACCAGGTGCCAGTGGTGTTGACTACAGTGATATCTTTCTGGGGTAGAGAGGCGGTGACCGGCCGCATGCGGGGCATAACTGAACAGGGATTTGAGTTTCACCTGCGGGAGCAGGAGCTCAACATGCAAAAACACACGGCCGAAAGCATCTCGTACATTGCCTGGGAGCCTTCAATGGGCAGCCTGAACGGCATTGGTTTTGAAGTAAGCCGGACTGGCAAGACCATAAATCACGACTTCCAGAACATTCAATTCCTCAGCGGGTTTTCGAGTCCTCCACTGTTCCTGGCAGACATTCAAACCCACGAAGGAGGCAACACAGCCAACCTGCGATGGCAGAACAAGAGCAAGCTCGGCATCGATATAAAGGTTGCTGAGGAACAGTCCCTGGACCCCGAAGTCAACCACATGGCCGAGGTAGTAGGTTACATGGTTTTCGAGTAATGTGGTTGCCCGGCACTGTTTAAATTAGCCACTCTATCCTGAACATCCATAGAAAATTGATGACATCTATAAAGGAAGTATCTGGGAGTTGACAGTATTATCGCTGAAAGGCCTGGCGGGGAGTGGGTGAGCACGGGAATAAGCTCGCTTATTCCTGGGCTCACACGCTCCACGCAGTCACGATGCGCCAGCAGCGTGACACCGCAACGCGGGGCCTGCAGGCGAGCCAACCACTATCAAACACAAGTCTATCCGTGAAATCTGTGACATCCGTGTCGAAAAAAGGAGGTCAACAGAACATA
>JAFDGZ010000200.1 GCA_019309045.1 Deltaproteobacteria bacterium
GCATGCGGCAGACTCCAGCTGTGCGGCCTTACGAAGAGCCGCTTTTGCAAATGGAAAGGGAAGTGGTCGCCTTTCAGCAGAGTGAGGCCCTTCTCAGAGCCACCCCCGACAACAAGCTGCTCTCTCCCGTTGACCTCAGGAACCCCCAGGTGATTGCCGCCGGCAAGAATCTCTATTTCACCTTTTGCGCCCAGTGCCATGGCAAACAGTATGACGGCAACGGCACGGTGGGCCAGAGCTTCCAGCCGCTGCCCTCTGACCTGAGAAGCGTCAAGGTGCAGGCCTTATCACCGGGCAGACAGTTTAAAGAGATCAGCTACGGCGTGCCCAGGGGCAGACAGCCTCGGCTGGCAACCACCATAGCTGTTCCGGACCGCTGGAAAATAGTGGCCTTTGTCAGATCTCTGGGGCCTCGTCATTGATACTATGCCACCTTCAACTTGTTGTGATCTCTGCGGCCCACCAAGGTGAGAATCTGCGGTCAGGATCAACCGCAAGGCCGCTATGTTGCTGTTGAGCAGCTTGAGAAGGGGGATCTTTTTCTAGTCCAGGGGGTGATCCTCTGCAGATCCTGGATCTGCTCGACCTGGCCGCCAGGGTAAACAACAAGATACGCCAGAATCTGGCCGGCTCTTTCGTCTACAATGCCCTGAGCATTCCCATCGCCATGACGGGTCTGCTCACTCCACTGCTAGCTGTCTGCGCCATGCTTCTCAGCAGTTTGACTGTCATCGGAAATACCCTTCTTCTCGTCAGACGCCGCAGCAAGGTTTTCACATTGGCCATACCCCCAGCGAACCGTCAGGTGGCCTCGCTAGGCAGTGGGCACTAGGCACAGGATGATATGATTTGCCTCAGTTTATCTCGGATAACCAACAACCAGTAGCCTTGCCTTTCACCGGGCACTGTGGGCTGAAGGCTGCGGCTGCCGAAGGTATTGCCGCGCCATCTGCCAGTGACACTCCCCCTGTAGAAGCCGGAGGCATCTCTCGGTTACAAGTTCTTGGGCCCTCCAGGCAGCCGCACCATCTCCAGACAGGAGTCTGGAGATGGTGCGGCTGAATAACCTTGATTTTCCTCACTTTGACAACCAGAGAGGGAGTGTTTAGTATAAAAAATATCCTCTTGCAGATGACCTAGAAATGTTCGCCGCGTTCTTCCCGAATCAGGGAATGGAAAGAGAGGAGAAACCATGGATAATTTAGAAACGCCAAAAGATACCGGGCTGCGCGGCATCACTATCGCCAGTACCAGAATCGGAGATGTTGACGGCCGTGCCGGCCGTTTGATTTACCGGGGATATCTCATTACAGATCTCGCCAACAAGGTGAGCTTCGAGGAGGTGGTGCACCTTCTCCTGAAGGAAAAACTGCCAAATAAAGAAGAACTGGCATCCTTTGCTGCCGAACTTGCCTCGCACCGACCTCTGCCTCGTGAAATCATTGCCGCCTTGCGAACTTTTCCCCCACAATCGCACCCTATGGATGTGCTGCAGGCCAGCGTAGCCACGCTCGCTCCGCATGACCCTGAGCTTTTGGAATTCAGCAAAGAGGCCAATGTGCAGAAGGCCATCCGCCTGGTGGCCAAGCTGGCCACGGTGGTGGCTGCCTGGGATCGCATTCGCAATGGGCATGATCCTGTGGAACCGAATCCAGACCTGAACCATGCCGCTAATTTTCTCTACATGCTCAAGGGGAAAGACCCTGAAGAAGACATTGCCAACTTTTTCGACGTAGCGCTGGTGCTCCATGCAGAGCACGGCTTCAATGCCTCCACTTTTGCTGCCAGAGAGATTGCCTCGACCAGGGCCCATATGTATGCGGCGGTGGCAGGCGCGGTGGGCTCCCTGTCCGGGGAACTTCACGGCGGCGCCAACACCAGGGTCATGGAGATGCTCATGGAGATCGGCTCTCCTGACCGCGTGGAAGAGTATGTCAGGTCACAGTTCGACGCTGGCCAGCGTATCATGGGGCTGGGCCATGCCGTGTACAAGGTGGATGATCCAAGGGCGCACATCCTGGCTCCCATGTCCAAAGCAGTGGGAGAGCGCTTTGGCGAGACCAGGTGGTACGAGATGTCCGAGCTTCTGGAACGGGTAGCCAAAGAGGAGTTTCGCAAGCGGAAGGGCAGGGACATCTATACCAACGTGGACTTTTACAGCGCCTCACTCTATTACATGATGGGAATCCC
>JAFDGZ010000201.1 GCA_019309045.1 Deltaproteobacteria bacterium
GTCCGAGCTTCTGGAACGGGTAGCCAAAGAGGAGTTTCGCAAGCGGAAGGGCAGGGACATCTATACCAACGTGGACTTTTACAGCGCCTCACTCTATTACATGATGGGAATCCCTATGGATCTTTTTACCCCTATCTTTGCCATTTCCAGAGTAGCCGGTTGGACAGCACACGTGATCGAGGAGCAGTTTGCTGAGGCAGCTCCCAAGCCCATGCTCTATCGGCCTGAATCTGAATACGTGGGAGAGTATTGCGGTCCGGAAGTTTGCACCTTCGAACCGCTCGAAGCGCGCTAACTAGAGGAGAAAGCAATGACGGGAAATGGGGCAGCCATGGTGCTGGCCTCCTTTGTGGGCGACGCCCTGGCTCTGGGGGTGCACTGGATCTATGACACTGCCAAAATCAAGGAGCAGTATGGCAGGGTGGCTGAGTTTATCGCGCCCGGGCAAGAATCCTACCATCCCGGCAAGAAAAGAGGCGAATTCACCCATTATGGTGATCAGGCCCTGGTGCTCCTGGAGTCTGTCGCTGCCAGCAGGGGCCTTATTCTGGAGGACTTTGCCCAACGGTGGCGGGCCTTGTTCCATAACTACCACGGCTACTACGACGCTGCCACCAAAGGAGCGCTGCGGCAGTTTGGCAAGGGCAAATCACCGCAGGAGTCAGGATCTCCTTCCGATGACCTGGCCGGAGCCTCACGGATTGCTCCACTCGTCTATTGTTACCAGCACGATGTCGACGCCCTGATCCAGGCAGCCAGAGTCCAGACCAGAATGACCCACAAGGACGAACTCACCGTTGACTGTGCCGAGCTTTTCGCCAGGGTTGCCTGGGACGTTCTCAAAGGCTCGTCGCCTCGCCCAACCATCAAGGAAGTCAGTCAGCAGCACTTCACCGATTCTCCTCTTAGTGCATGGGTGGAGGAAGGGCTGGCCACGATAGGGCAGGAAAGTGTGGCCGTCATAAAAACTTTTGGTCAGACCTGTCACACCCCTGAAGCCTTTCCTGGGGTGATCCACCTCATTGCCAAGTATGAAAACGATCTCGAGGAAGGGCTGGTTCAGGCAATAATGGCGGGAGGCGACTCAGCAGCCCGCGGCATGGCTGTGGGCATGATACTGGGTGCTCATCTGGGAGAAGACAGCATTCCCGCTGCCTGGCTGACAGACATGAAAAAGGGCCCCTACATCAGGGAACTTCTCCAGCGCCTTGGCTAGAGTTGCGGTCTGGATAGAGTCTTGTTCCACTGCCGGCGTGCTGCCGCAAGCCCTGCCGGTCACTGGCGGCTCAACAGCGGCTCAGAGCAACCCTTCTGGAGGCAGCACGTAACTGCTATCATAGGCTGGCACTCCACCAGCTGCTACACACAAGCGAACGAGCTCCTGGTAGGGATTCAGGGACTTGCCTCCTCGTGTACTGTAATACACTCCGTCCATTAGCAAAGCGTATGATCGCTTTTTTGACAGCTGCATGGGCTGTTTTATCTGATAATGGAGATGGGGACACGAATCAGCTGCCAGGCCGGACTCTCCCAGCTCGCCAAGCAGCTGGCCGGCCTCCACCCTGTCGCCAGCAGTGACCGAAGGCGTCGTCAGCAGGTGGCCATAGAGGTGCACGTACCCTTCATCGTCCACGAGGCGCACATAGTAGCCGTTGCTCTCGGTCTTGCCGCCTCGCGGCGCACCTGCCATTGCTCCGCCATAATTCCAGTGTTGGGCGACTACTCCAGGGCGAGTGGCAACAACCTGCAAGCCAATGGAGCCGAATATGTCTATGGCATGGTGCAGCCTGCCTCGGTCCCTGGATTCATGGTAATCATTTTTGAAGGTGATCTCCTGGGGGCATTCGCCGAGTTTTAACCGAGAAACCACAACCGTATCCTGGCGGGCAAGCCTCGAAGGATAACGGATGGGAAAACATGAGAGCGCCAGGCTCATAGTCTCCTCCCTTCATTAGTTCATCAATACTTCATGCCCCTGATAATAAAGTAAGCGCCGACTGCCATCATGAGAAAAGAGGAAAAGCTGTAGATCATTCTTCTCTTTCTCAGCCAACCAAGGTCCGCGAGTTTGCCAACAAGAAGAAGTGCCGGCACTGTACCCAGGCCGAAAGCAAACATCAACCCGCCC
>JAFDGZ010000202.1 GCA_019309045.1 Deltaproteobacteria bacterium
CGACTGATGGTACCTAGTCAGGCAAAACCATAGACTGTTCGGATATTGTAGATGGGGGTGTTGATGAAGATTCTGGTAAGTGACCCACTTCACGACAAGGGCATCGAAATCCTCCGGCAGGCCGCCGATTTCGAAGTAGAGGTAAACACCAACCTCACCCAGGAAGAACTCCAGGGCATGATAAAGGACTACGACGCCCTGGTGATTCGCAGCGGCACCAAGGTGACGGCTGAGGTTATCGAGGCAGCAGATCGCCTCAAAGTTGTCGGCAGGGCAGGAATCGGCCTGGACAATGTGGACATTGGGGCCGCTAGCAAAAGAGGAATTGTGGTGATGAACACGCCCGAGGGGAACGTCATTACCACTGCAGAGCATGCCATTGCCCTGCTCATGGCACTGAGTAGGAATATTCCCCAGGCCGCAGCTTCCATGCGACAGCATCGTTGGGAAAAGAAGCGCTTTCGTGGCAGGGAGCTCTACAATAAGACCCTGGGCATCATAGGCATTGGTCGTATTGGCAGGGTGGTGGCCGAGCGGGCCCGCGGCCTGAGCATGAATGTCATCGCCTATGATCCATACATTCCAGCAGAAGTGATCAGCAAGATGGGGGTGGAGCCGGTAACCCTGGATGGGCTCCTCGCCAGGGCCGATTGCATTACGGTGCACACACCCATGACCAGTGAAACACGGAATTTGATAAATGCTGCCTGCTTTGCCAAGATGAAGCGCGGCGTACTTCTGGTAAACTGTGCCCGGGGGGGCATAGTCAACGAGCAGGATCTCTACCAGGCCCTCAAAGAGGGCGTGGTGGCTGGCGCGGCCCTGGATGTGTTCGAAAAGGAACCGCCCGAAGACAATCCCTTGCTGGATCTGGAAAATGTAATTGCCACGCCGCACCTCGGTGCCTCCACTGACGAGGCCCAGGAAAACGTGGCCGTAGCCGTAGCCCAGCAGATTGTAGATTATCTTCATGCCGGAACTATTCGCAATGCGGTAAATGTGCCCTCTGTTGATGGTGAGGTGCTGGCCACCCTGCATCCCTACCTTTCTCTTGTGGAAAAACTCGGCAGCCTGCTTACCCAGATAACAAAGGGAGGTATCGAGGCCATCAGGGTTGACTATGTTGGTGAGGTTGCGGACTTGGACACAGTGCCACTCACAGTTTCCTTGCTGAAAGGGGTTTTTACTCCTGTGCTGGGCGACGAGGTGAACTTCGTCAACGCGCCAATACTTGCCAAAGAGCGGGATATAAAGGTGACCGAGTCCAAACGGACCGAAGCAGAAGACTTTACCAGCCTCGTCAGTATCAGTATGAAAACTACGGAGCAGGAAAACTCGGTGTCTGGAACGATTTTTGGGAGGAAGGATCCTCGCTTGGTGCGGATCAACAGTTTCCGCTTGGAGTCGGTGCTCGAAGGGCATCTGCTGCTGATTTACAACATGGACACTCCGGGTACCATCGGAGCCATAGGCACCTGTCTAGGCAAACACCATATCAATATTGCCACCATGGATGTGGGGCAAGTGATAGACTCGGGGCAGAACATTATTCTGCTCAGGACGGATACCCCGGTGCCGCCAGAAGTGAAAAGAGAGCTGCTCGACCTCGAAAATGTCATGTATGTGCAGAAGTTGGAATTATAAGGGGAATTGGAGTAAAATAATAAAATTGAGCGAGCGATTCTTGGGATTCGTACCGGCCTTGGGAAAAGGCGATGCGGTTACTCGATTTCATTTAAAGCAGGTCAGGAAAAGAGGCAATACCATTTGCTCTATTCATGTTGCCTGGAGCAGACAAACTGTACGTTGGAGGTTCAGGAAAGATGACAGATGAAGAAAGGGAAGGAAAAGGGTTTGTGGTCCGCGACCGACGGCGGTTCACCGAGGAAGGCGAGGTGAAGCAAGAAGTTGACAACGCCGAAAGGGAAGAAGCGGCCCCAAGAGCCGACCGATCGTCAGAGGCGTCGCAGCAAACCGAATCGAAAGCTCCCCGCGAGGAGTCCACCCAGACGGTGCTTCCGGAAATAAACTTCTCCACCTTTATTTTTTCTTTAAACACCTCGGCGCTCCTGCACCTGGGTGACTATCCTGATCCTGCCACCGGCAAAC
>JAFDGZ010000203.1 GCA_019309045.1 Deltaproteobacteria bacterium
GATTGGCCGAAAGCCGTGGCCGGCAGCCGAAACGGGTATCGTAGCCCTGGCCATAGCCGGGTACCTTTACTTGTAAAACATCTTAAAAATAAGATCTCTTTGCTGAGAATCAAGCGGTCTGACTCTGCGGAATTTCCCCAGAGTTTGGCATGGCTGGGTTATAAGATCTGAGCAGGACTGAAAAATTCTCGCTGCGGTTTCTGGAAATGAAGCCGCCCCGGGGGGGCATCAGCTCTTTTCGGCAACAGCCAGGGGTTGCTTTGCCAGCCAGTAGGGGTTCATCAGGTCCTCATAGATGCTCAGAGCTGCCTCGGCGCCCTGGCCCACCGCGGTGATTTGTAGCCGCCTTCCACGTCGCCGGCAGAGTAAATGCCCGGCACACTGGTGCGGTGGTGTGCATCGCGTTTGATAAAGCCGTCTGCGGTCAGGGCCACGCCAAGTTTTTCTGCCAGCTTCACTGCCGGCCGGTAGCCGATGGCGATGAACACGCCGTCCACAGGCATGATTTTTTTCTTGCCGGTCAAATTGTGGAGAAGAACCACTTCTCTGACTTTGTCTTCACCTCTGATCTCATGTACTTCAGTGTTCCACAGAATGGGAATGTTGGCCGCCAGCAGGTATTTGCTCAAGTGTTCCTGGGCCCGCAAAGTATCTCGACGGTGCACCAGGGTCACAGCAGCTCCGATATTATGCAGATAGAGGGCCTCGGTTACAGCGCTGTTGCCGCCGCCGACCATAATAACCTTTTTGCCTTTGAACAGTGGTCCATCGCAGGTGCTGCAATAGGTGACCCCCCGGCCGGCTAGTCTGGCTTCACCCGGAACATCAAGATGTTTGTGGGTGGCGCCTGTGGCCAGAAGCACTGCCTTGGTGCGAAAACGTCTGCGGCTGGTGACCACGGTAAACCTTTCTCCCTTGCTGATATCCAGAACTTCTTCGCCCTGGAAGATCTGCACATATTCGAGGGCATGGCTGACCAGAAGATCCACCAGTGCTTTGCCGCCCACTTGCGTAAAGCCGGGGTAGTTCTCCACCAGGGGCGTGGTGGCTACCTGACCGCCGAGGGCTCCTTTTTCTACTACTGCTGTGTGCAGGCCGCTGCGTACCGCATAAATGCCCGCAGTGAGTCCGGCCGGGCCCCCGCCCACTATGAGCAGATCATTTTCCACCAGTTCGGCATCGCTGTCCGGGATAAATATGGTCTGCTCTGCCATCTTTTCGAGAGAAGAGACAAAAAGCTCTTCTGGCTGGGCTCCCTGCGCTATGAGGACCTCATTGGCAAAGGCTTGCGGCACACTGTGAGCAGAATAGGCATCTGCCAGACCAGGATGAGCTTGGATGTCAATGATTTCTACAGAGATCAGTTCTGGTTTGGCGATGGCAGTCTTCAGGGCGTTTACAGCCTGCTGAGGGCAGTAGGGGCAGGTGGGGCTGGAAAAAATCTTGATCTGTCGAGGGGAGTTGATCTTTTCAATGATCTTGGCCGACTGTTCGGTCAAATTGCTGCTCTGCAGGCCGAGCAGAACAAGTGCTTCCAGGAAGGTGCGTCCTTCCTCACCCACTGGCGCGCCGAGAAAGCGAATACCATAGCGAGGTGCACCGAGCAGTATAGTGGGAGAAAAATTGACCTGCCATTTTGTTGCCAGTTCGTCCTGGAGATCATACTCTTGCAGGTCCAGCCGTGGGCTCAGCTCGGCAAATGCCTGCAACACCTGCCTGGCAGCCTCGTTGTAGACGTCGTTGTCGCCCTGTTCGGTGAACAACCAGATAGCAACAGGGTGGGGCAGCTGCCCGAGTACGGATCGCAGCTGTTGCCTGATCTCATCTGGGAATGGTTTTCCTTCGGCTGATACAAAAGATGCTGATTCGCTCATCACTGCTTCCTTTTCTGGCACTCTGGACCTGTTTTGCTGAGGATTTTTTTACTCTTTCTTGCTAATGGAACCTGTTTTTCACAAACTCTAACGATAAATTAGAACCAGTCAAGGTAAATTGGCATCCTGTCAAGAGACGCCTTGAAAAATAGAGCCCTGTAGTGAAGCAGGCCCCTCTCTAATTCGAGCGGGGCCTGTAAACCTGTAAAAAAGTTAAAATGTTCTATAGGTTGGAGAGCATTCAACCGTTATGGCAGCCCTGGCCACAAAAAGGACTTGCCTGTACAGGGGGAATGCTGCATTCAAACATTCTTCGCTGATCTCTATGCCGAGCTACCCACAAAGCATACTCATCCGGCCATATCTCAATGCCCGGGCCGCTCCATGCTGATGCAGCGCCGGGCTCTGC
>JAFDGZ010000204.1 GCA_019309045.1 Deltaproteobacteria bacterium
GTCGGAAATTGTTTTCCAGAGGCTCGGCCCACACGGCGAATTCGGCAATGTGCAATTCGTTCTTGCTGCTGCGGGTTACCACCTGTGGTCGATCCAGGTAGTCAGGAAGTTTCACGGGACCGAGGCCGATGGTCTTGCCCTGCAGAGCAGATGCGTCCAGTCTCAAATCCTCGGAGTCTTGCATGGAGCTCAGGAGAAAGAATCTTGTTTGCTCAATGGTGCCCTTGCCCAGATTGAAGCAACCTGACGAGACAAACAAGCAAAGTGCTGCCGCAATAAAGAGAAGCTGACGCATTACTCACCTCCGGTTCTGGTTTTGCCGCGCAGCAAGGCATCGGGATGTCGTTCGAGATAGTCGGCCAAGATGCGGACAGATCGTGCTGCTCTGCTGATTTCCTGCAATTTGCTGATCTCAGGGCGCAACAACGCCCCTTCAGCAGTTACCTGTTTCACAGTGGTAAGGGTTTCATTTGCCTTTTGCAGTGTGGCCTCGGCCGACCTGGCGAGGCTCTTGAGGTCTGCACTGGCGGGCTCAATTCGTCTGTCAATTGCCTGCAGCAGTCTTCTTAAATCTGCCATAGTCTCCTCGAGACTGGCAACCAGGGGCGACACCTGTTGATCAAGATTGGTCAGGAGCTTTTGGGCGGCCACAGAAGTGTCTCTGAAGCCACGAATGCCGTCAGCCAGTTCAGGAGAATTTACCAGGCGGTTCACTCCGTTGGCTGCCTGCTGGATGTCTTGAACCATCTCCTTGATGGGGAGATTTTCCAGGGTCTGTCCTATTTCTTCTGTGAGTGAAGGGATTGTGGGAATTTCCAGATAATCCTTGCTCACACGGAGCTCTTTCAGACCCTCCAGGCGAACTGGCGTGTCCGGTCGCAGATCGAGGTTGATAAAGAGCTGGCCCGTTACCAGGCTTTGCAGTTGCAACTGGGCTCGCAAACCTTTGTCGATCATAAGATCGATCCACCTTTTGCGCTCCGCCAGGCTCTCTAGCCGTGTCCATTTACCAATTGGCTTGAACCTCTCGGATTTGAGCGTAATGAACACCGGAATCTTGAATGCCAGTGTTGCCGGATTCAGCAATACCGTGATGTCAGTAACCTCTCCCACTCTGACGCCTCTGAACATTACCGGCGCCCCTACGGTCAAACCCTTGAGGGAGGATCCTTGAAAGAAAAGGACGAAGTGCTCCTTTTTCTCCAGGAACTTGCCGGAGCCAAAAACCATCACCCCGGCAACGGCGAGAATGATAGCACCCAGGACAAAGCCACCTATTAACGACAGGTTTGCTTTCTTGCTCATAATCTAATGGATCCCCCTCCTCGTGCAACTGCGTTAGCTGTGTCAGCCACTAATGGTTCAATCTTCGAGTACCTCTGAGTGTTGATTGCTTACATTGCCTGGTCCATACTCTTGCCGCGCGTGAGAAAACTTTTTACCTTCGGGTCTTGAGTCTCAGCAAGCAATTTCTTGGGATCACCGCTGGCGATCATTGTCTTGCTGTCAACGTCGAGAAAAATAGAGTTGTTGCCAATGGTAAAAATGCTCGCCAGCTCGTGGGTTACCACCACCACGGTAGCGCCTAGACTGTCTCTGAGTTCGAGAATCAGCTCATCCAGCAAGCGTGCGCTTATGGGGTCCAGTCCGGCTGATGGTTCATCGAAGAAGAAAATGTCTGGGTCCAGCGCCATAGCTCGGGCCAGAGCTGCCCGCTTCTGCATACCGCCGCTGATTTCAGAAGGGTAGTAATCTTCGAAGCCGGCCAATCCCACCAGAGCCAGTTTCAGAGAGACCACTTCCTCGATCTGCTTCGGGGTGAGGTCGGTGTACTCGCCCAGAGGAAGGGCTATATTTTCAGCTAATGTCATGGAGCTCCACAGGGCGCCGCTCTGAAAGAGGATGCCGAAGCGTCTCATGATCTGGTCTCTTCTGGCCTCGTCTGCGTCCCAGAAGCTCTCGCTATCATAGAAAACTTTGCCTCTGGCAGGCTCCTTGAGCCCAATCATCTGTTTCATGAGAGTGCTCTTGCCGCAGCCGCTGCCGCCCATGATGATAAAGATGTCGCCCCGGTTGACAGTGAAGTTCAAGTCGCGCATCAATACGAAGTCGCCGTAGGCCAGGGTGAGATCGGTTACCTCTATTACTGCATCAGACGCTGCCATTTTGTTCTTTCTAGACACCCATCACATTGGTGATTACAGCAAATATGCCATCCAGAACGATGATGACCACTATGGCCGTGACCACCGCAGAGGTGGCTGCACTTCCCACCTCCGAGGCACTGCGGCCGCACTGCATACCACGCAAGCAACCGGTCATGGCGATGACAAT
>JAFDGZ010000205.1 GCA_019309045.1 Deltaproteobacteria bacterium
GAATTGCCCCCTTTACCAACTCAATTCGGCCAGAAACTGATTAATCTCATCTATGCTCTGCAAGCTTAATTCATCCTTGTCCAGGAATTTCGCGATTTTAACGGCCATTTGCCTATTAATTTTCATCCACATGGCCCTCTGCGTCTATTACGACAAACCCGCTCCACTCCCAATTTCGGGCTGTGCACCCGATACAGAAATTACGAAATTCATATAGACCGGGACCCTGCATTTCGAATCCTATTGTTCCCGACCTGCCAGATCTTGACAAGTGAGACTCATCACGAGGACAGAACTCTCGCTCGAAATGATATTGGGGGTGCGTGCCAGTGATTTTCGCAATCCAGGCGTCATTGCCATATCCGCCGCCACGAACGCGGGTCACACTCCATTTATCTCCAATTTTTGTACCAGCGATTACGATAGCCATTGTATTACCTCCTTCTTTTATTGTGTGTCATTGTCTGAGACTCCAATGCCACCAGCAGGGCGCTAGACTAGGGTAATTCAGGCAAAACAACCGGGCTAAAAACCCAATACTGCACATAGTTCAGTCGGATCCATAGCCATCAAACGTTGAAAGCTGGCCCGCGTGCATACCAAGCCCTCAACCTTAGCCAACTTTGCCTCATTGAAAGGGATATTTGCGCGCTCCAGAACCAGGGCACAAGCCATCCCTAACAATAATTGATCAGAATAGCAATCCTTGATCAACCAGAACCAGCAATTGTTCCAGGTAGAGATGCGACCCAGGTAATATCGTAGATCGGTATCGACTGACGCCAAATATCTCACCGCCTGGTCGGTAGGGTAGGTAAGAACAAATTGATCATTAGGGGACAAATCCCAGCTATCACTGCCCCACAAATGGTCCTGGAACTGGAACATGAAAGACCAGGCTTGTTGGTAGGCGATTTCAAAGGTTTCTGATAGCGAAAAATCGCCTGTGCCGCACCGCTGACGATATTCCATGATTGGCTCATAGGTATCTACTTCCCAATAATTGGACGGTACTAATTCCCAGAGTCCACAACCCATTTCATCGGTGCGAAAATATTTTTTACGTCCATTACGGACGACATCCAACTCATAACCATGTTCATCATAAGGGATTAGGCTTAGTTTCAATTTGATCATGATGTTCTCCTCCGTTGTAATTGTGATCCATGCATCATGGATGTCTGAGTGTATAGCTGTCTGATGGACTTCTACCGGTAGTCTTTCAGACCTGTTCGACAACCGGAGATCCGATTGGTGTGCATCGAATCTTTAGCAGCTTACGATACATACAGGATCCCGGTCTTGCAACGATTATCTCTCCAGAATTGTTGGCCGGGATACAGGTAAGGTTCATTCCAGGACTTGTAGAGTCAGGTAATGCATTCCCGTGTGTTTCGGTGCAGCCCCGCATACCGGTCATTGTTTCCCTGGAAAGAATACGTGAGGTACAAGGTTTATCCATCTATCAATCAAAAATTCATTCATAAGCCTCCTTTCTTATTCTTTCTACATTGTGCAGTTTCCAACTAAAAACCAGCTTGTTGCACTACTTTGATATAGCCAGTTTGCATGAGATTCTCCAATATCTGCAAATCAATCCACATCATTTATTCGGTTTGGAAGGTGCTGAGCCACTTGCGCTTGCTCCTGTTTTGTTATAGCCACCTACAGTCACTTTTTTGCGCCTAATACAAAAATGCTCTCAGGCAGCCGCATCTCATCCAAAAATTTGCTTTGCGGAGAGATACACAACAGTTTCCTAAATTGATATAGCCAGTTTATTGGGGTATTCTCTAATATCTGCTAATCAATTCACAGTGGCTATTCGGTTTTTAAGGTGCTGAGTCACTTGGGACAGCTTCTGTATTGTTATAGCCACCTGATCCCAGGCTTTGTTTCAAAACAGAAATTTCCTTCGGACAGCGGAACTGTTGTTCACTTCGTTTCTTTATTAGAATTTGTTTGTGAGATAGACGCGCAAACCCGGCGCGTCGCAATTTTCCTTGGAGAAAAGCGACCACACCGGGTCGTGATACATTCCCCACTGGTATGTGCAGCAGAAGGCCTCATCAGTTTTCACAGGGGATGAGGCCAAACAGCCATCAGAAATGTTTACCCATTATCCCCATTGAGCAACTCCTCAACCGCCGCCCTTCCAGCATAGACCTTGGCCCATTCCCCAACGCCCAAGGTTTTTATTCCGTACACCTTGCACCATTTGCGGACCGCCGTTTCACTGACCCCCATGATCTCCCCGATTTTGAGATTCGAGTAACGGGTGACTAAGACGGCAAGAATCGCTTTCAACTTATTTTCCGAACCTTTGATGCCAGATAGATCA
>JAFDGZ010000206.1 GCA_019309045.1 Deltaproteobacteria bacterium
AATCATGGCCATCGTGCGGGCAATAGCTGTGCACCGCTCGAAGAATCTTTACCGACCAGCAACCAGCACCGCAAACCTTGCAATAGCCTGGCTAGCCGCCACTATTGCAACTCGAGGAGATCTAACAAATCATTCCATGTGGAAATTCTCGGTACGTCATCTGCTGACACTTCCAGATTTACAGGCAGCACTCCAGGCGCCGCTGGTATTTTTCTGTCAAGCACATAGGTAGTCCAGATTGGCTGCATTCCTGCCTTGGAGGCGCCGATCACGTCAGCCTCCGGATCATCGCCCACAAAGGCAATCTCGCTGCTCTCAACTCCGAGTCCTCTGGTCAGTTCCTGGAAAACCTTAATATGCGGCTTGCGATATCCTCAAGCCGCTCCATTAACTCAACTGCGGCTGGTGCGTGAGTAAAGTTGGACAACAGCCCGACACGGAATCGGCAAGATATACTGTCCAGCATTTCCCTCGTTCCAGGAATACGGGCGGCATGGTGAACGTATACATCGAAATAGGCGTCTACTGCTGAGGCAATCCTCCTGTCATCTGGTTTTACCCGATATCCCAGCTCTGCCAGTGCGGTGCTGATCCAGTATCTGTTATGCGTTTCTCGGCCGGTGGCGTGCGCTTTCTTCATAAGTTCGATGGCAGCTCTCCGGTGCGCCTCCCGGAATTGCTCTTTATCAACGACCAGTCCATCCAGGGCAAGACTGGCCACCAACCGATCCACCGCCTCCAGCAGGGCCGTGGGTTCCACCGTAACCAGGGTGTTGAAGAGATCGAAACCAACTGCGCGTATTCCATTCATCATATGAGGTCCTTACTTTCCCTCGTCGGCAAACCTAACCCTCAGCCCTCTCAGTCGGTTCAGAGCAGCTGCAATCTCCAACCTTCGGGGCAGGGCGTATTCTCCTAGTGGCTGCCTGTTCAAGACATCCAGGCCTCTTTCCTGCAGATCTCGTTCGAGCAGTGCCAACATCTCTCTCAAACACCTGGCATCATCGCAGTAGCGGTCCCTGAGATAGACGAGGGCATCCCCCACAGCGCGTGTTTGCGAAGGGCTCACCAGTTGTTCCAGAGCGGTTAGATCGATAGTTTCTGTACCGAAAATAATTTCCCTTGTTCCCCTGCTTCTTACCTTCACCTGCCGTCGGCCTTTCCGGGCATTGATGCTTTCCCTTATTATTATCCGGTCCCTGATCTGCCCAAAACTGCCGCCGCCTTCACTCTTTCTTTCAGTATGGACCTGGGCTGCAATCTGTTGCGCTCTGGCAGTCACATCCTTCGGCAAATATTCTTCCATGGCAATCACCGTATCGGCCACATCAAAATAGTCGCCGCAACCGCCCACAACCACCACGGTTGACACCCCCCGTTCCTGGTAGAGCAAGCGTATCTTGTCAATGAGGGGTGTGATAGGCTCCTTGTCCTTGCTCACCAGGAGCTGCATTCTATGGTCCCGGATCATAAAGTTCGTTGCCGACGTGTCCTCGTCGATGAAAAGCACCTCAGCGCCTATTTCCAGCATTTCGATAATGTTGGCTGCCTGGGACGTGCTGCCGCTGGCGTTGGGCGTGGAAAAGCACCTGGTATCCTTGCCCCGCGGCAGATTGGCAATAAACGGGCTTATGTCCACATTCTCTATGTTTCGTCCGTCTTCAGCCCTTATTTTCACTGCACCCGGCACAGTCACGCAAAGCTCGCGGCCATCGCCGGGAATGTGATTGTACACGGAGCGCTGCAGCGCCTCTAGCAGGGTGGACTTGCCGTGATACCCCCCGCCAACGATCAGGGTAACGCCCTCGGGGATGCCCATGCCAGTCACCTGGCCACGGTTGGGAAGCTCCACATTGCACCGCAGCGAAGCCGGCGAAGAAAATAGCACCACGTCCTTTGTCAGTGGACGATCGTTCACGCCGCTCCGCCTCGGCAGGTTCGATCCGTCAGCCACAAATGCCACCAGCTTGCGCGACCGCAGCATTTGCCGCAGCACGTCCTGATCCTCGTTCGTCCGAAGATGGCGGTACAGGGAAGCTCGATCCAGACGGCCAAAAACCAGGGAAGAGGCAACTACCTCCGGAATATC
>JAFDGZ010000207.1 GCA_019309045.1 Deltaproteobacteria bacterium
GACATCCGCTGAAGGAATGACCTTTGACCTTATCGTTCTCAGGCCTGTGGGGCTTGCAGCTACGGTTATTGGCACTGCGGTATTCATTGTTTCCCTGCCTTTCAGTGCCATGGGCGGCAATACCAACGAAGCTGCCGAAAAGCTGATTTCAGAGCCGGCCAAGTATACTTTTTCTAGGCCTTTAGGCAAGAACGATTACCAGTGAAAAACAGCCGTCGGTCGCCTCTTTGAGGTAAAATTGACAGCAGCAACGTGTGCACGACCGTGGCTGTCTAGTTATGGCTCCCCCTTCTCACTTCCAGGAAGGAACGGCTTCTTTGCGGGTGCCATTGACGTGGCGGGTTTTCATGGACTGCTACCCAGGGCATTATTAAATGAACGTGTTCCAGGGTCTGTGTCTCGGGGTGTTGCAGGGCCTTACTGAATTCCTGCCAGTAAGCAGTTCAGGGCACCTGGTTCTTGCCCAGCCCAGCACTTCTTCGGCATACGGGAATCGCAGCTTTTTTTTGACGTGGCAGTCCACACTGGCACGCTCGTTGCGGTTGTCCTGGTCTTTCGCCACGATCTCCTGGAAATCCTCAGAGACAGCTTCAGAACCTTGCAACATTATTGCCCTGGCAGATCCCAGGCATCTGTGGAGCAATATGGCCGGGGAACAAGACTGGCGGCCATGATAGTAATCGGCTCGGTTCCTACTGCCGTGATTGGCCTTCTCTTCAGAGAGGCATTTGAAAGAGCCTTTTCTTCTCCTACAGTGGCTGGCCTGGGATTATGGCTCACTGCCTTGTTACTCCTCTGGAGCCGCTGGCCTTTACGAAAACACTCTGCCAGGAACACTCTCCACTTCATCGATGCCCTTCTTGTGGGGCTTGCCCAGGGCGCAGCCATCACTCCCGGCCTGTCCCGGTCTGGCAGCACCATTGCAACCGGCCTTCTCCGAGGTCTGGATGCAGACCTGGCTTTCCGTTTTTCTTTCCTGCTCTCCCTTCCCGCAATTTTTGGTGCCTCAGTGCTCGAACTGCGCCACGTTGGCGTCGATTACTTGCAGTGGCAGGTGGTAGCTGCGGGTTTTTTCTCAGCCCTTGTGGTTGGCTGGCTAGCCTTGCGCCTTCTTCGCGCTGTGGTTTCCAAAGGCAAGCTCTTCTATTTCGCCCCATATTGTGCACTGCTGGGAACTCTTGCTCTCATCTTTTCTTGATGTTCTCGCCAGGAATTGACCACTCCCACTTGGTCAACTATCCGGCGTCATCAACTTCCAACGAATATAGGCAGACAGACTCATGCCCTCTTCTTGGGCTTGGATCCTGATATGGTCGTATTCGCTTTCCGTTACCACAATGGTTAATCTGCGCTTCATTTCCGGGGCACCGCTCTTCCTCAAGCGGTAAAGCCGCCGTCTTGCCCGATTGAGATGCCGAAGTATCTGACTCCTTGCCCTCTTCTCTTCAGGAGAAGGTTTCTCCCCGTCGGAGAGTCTAATGAAAAGAGAACGATCATGTTCTAAAAGGAGTTCCTTGAAGTGCTCGATCTCTTCCTCCAGGGCCGCCTCTTCAGAAATCTCTGCCGCCTCACCAGCTTTTCTGTCACTTTGGTTGTTCTCCTCTCCCTGGCGGACCATAAAATTGACCTCCTGTAGACAATAGCCTGCACATTTACCGTCGCCTCTTCAGGGGCAGCAAAATCTTGCAGCAAAAAACGTTGACAACAAGACGGATTCTTGATATCTTTCAAAAAGTTAAGCCGGTGGGGCTGTAGCTCAGTTTGGGAGAGCGCTTGAATGGCATTCAAGAGGTCGGCGAACATTTCCCGAGCAAATCCGGAAAACTGCAGCTTTCCCAGCGAAGCTGGTTCGTCAATTTCATACACAACCAGTAAGAACATCGTGCTGGCGTATCCTCAACGGTTGGCTCAGGATTACCTCTGACATCCTGCTACATCATTATTGACAGGTTCTTCAGTGCCAACAGGAAATATTTCTCCTGGCAACTCACAACAGCAATAGTGGTGCAGAAAGCCCCGCCTGATATTCTCAGAGATACACTGGTTACAATTACCTATTATAAGAACAACGCTGATCTTCATATGTCTCTTATTTTATGAATTTTATTGAGAATAAGCAAACACACCCTGTTGGCACGATCTTTGTCTACAAAAAGAGTTCAAATGCTACCCTGACAGGTGCTCCGGCAAGAATGTTTCGTGGACTTGCTCGAGGTGGCCCAGACGCATGGAGGCACCTTGTAATCATAGAGACCACCTGGCAGGGTAATGCGGGATACAGTAGTTCATACCCCTAGCGGCGATTGCAGCAAAGGAGGTCTCAGATGATAGATATTCAGAAGATACCGGCAAAATTGCAACCGCCAGCAATGTTAGTTTCCTTGCGGTCCTGGATAAACGCCAAGATAACCATGATAAAGGGTATTCTGGTTGCTGTCTGCGGTGTGTTACTGATAGTCGCAGTCAGAGTGCTGTGCTCCTTTTTCAGGCACGCAGAAGCGCCAGAGATTGATCTTGACGAAGTGGAAGGCTGACACGGATGGCTCATGAATAGAGTCAATTCATGAATCATCCGGTCCAATTGTAAATTCCAACTGATTCCAGGTCCGCATTTGCCGGTGGCAATGGCCAAATAATCTATGGACGATCAGTGCCCATATAATAGTTGCGTCTTCCCCGATTTCTGTTATCTGTGATTTATGCGGTGCGTCATAATGTTCTCGACCCACGCCATGACAGTTTCACTGCAGCAGTGGCAAATCACTGCCACCTGGAGGCTGACCCCTAAACATTCAACAGCAACTGTGCTGCCCCGAACCACTAATGATACTGCAGATTTGCAGCACTCTTCCAATGTCTATGACACCATTGACCTCTATGACCAGGACGGCATATGGACGACTGCTGAAGCCTGCAATCGCGGCAGCTGGAAGCCCAACAACAAGGTCCCTCCCCTTCCGGGAATGGGGGCGTATGATAGCTGCGGCAATCTGCAATCTACTCTGTCTGTCAAAGGATTGTTAATCGATACCTTTATTTAGGCGAACATGCCAGCAGTGCGGTTGAGTAATAGAAAAAACCAGCAAGCCGCCATCTCACAATACCTCTGTAGACTCGCTGCCAGGTCCTCTTTACATCTTTCCTGCGGCGCGCTGACCAGTTGCGCAGCATTCAACAGTTGCACCTGAGAACAGGCTCGTCCGCCAGGGAGACAGGCCGTACACATGGCAGCACATCCAGGAAAGGCCGCATTGAGGGCTCCCTCGTCGATGGGGGGCTAGGACTGAGCCTCAATCGAACTCTTCGTCGCAGACTGTACCTGTCTTCATACCGCTGTTATCAATTGATATTGCTGCGGCACCGCCTGGGCCAACAATGCTGTTGACGATGGCGCAAAATGCATAAATTAATCTCGTCTGGGAGGCCTGCTAAATTACGCCTAGACACGAATGAACTTGATCAGTTCGCCGTTGATGCAGTAGTAAATTTCGTCATCAGTGCCGTAGACATCTTCAATGGAGCGATGCTTGATAAGATCTTCTATGATGAAGGCGGTAATATACAGACTGATAAAATTAGGCCGTGGCACCAGGGTTCGCAAGGGGGCAATTTTATATTGCACATCAAAATCTTCGGCAGTGATGAGCCGCTTCATACATGCAAGCAGCTGCCTTTCCAGTTCTTTCTTGTTCCTGGTCTCAATCAGTCTCTCCTCG
>JAFDGZ010000208.1 GCA_019309045.1 Deltaproteobacteria bacterium
ACTCTGGGCGGCAGCAGCGACGCCTTTGTGAGCAAGTTTACCACGGATGGCACAGCCATTCTGTTTTCTACTTACCTTGGCGGCAGCGGCGACGAGGCGGGCAACAGCATTGCCGTGAGCAGCAGCGGCCAGCCATTCATAGTAGGCAGGACGGATTCTGGCGATTTTCCCACAGTGAACGCTTTTGATGATGGGTTGGACGGCAGCAGCGACGCCTTTGTAAGCAAGTTGAAGACGGATGGTACAGACTTCATCTTTTCCACCTATCTGGGCGGCAGCGGGGATGAAATGGCCTATGGTGTTGCCGTGGATGGCTCAGGTAACAGCTACATCACGGGTGCCACCAGTTCAGATGATTTTCCGACGAAGAATGCTTTTGACGAGGAACTCGGCGGTGCGGCCGACGCTTTTGTGAGCAAGTTGAATACTGCGGGCAATGATCTCATCTATTCCACCTATGTCGGCGGGGGTGTGGCCAATGATATGGGCAACGCTATTGCGGTAGACGGCTCGAAAAACAGCTACATCACCGGTGTGACCAACTCGCCTGACTTCCCCACCACGGCGAACGCTTTTGACGGTGGACTCGAAGCTGAATTGGAGGCATTTATAACCAAAGTCGACTCCAGCGGCAACTTCCTGCAATACTCCACCTATCTGGGCGGCAGCGGCAATCGGACTGTTGCCAATGACATTGCCGTAGACGGCAGCGGCCTGGCCTATATCACCGGCAAGACTTCGGCTGCTGACTTTCCCTTGCAGGATCCTCTGACTACGAATCAGAACCTGCAGGGTGCTGCCGATGCCTTTGTGGTCAAGCTGGCAGGTGACGGCGCCTCTCTGGAGTATTCCACCTATCTTGGTGGAGGCGGTGACAATGATGTGGGTCTTGGCATCGCAGTTGACAGCAACAACAGGGCCTACCTTACCGGCAGCACGGATTCCAGTGATTTCCCACTGAAAAGCGCCCTGGACAACTCTTTGAGTGGTCCTTCCGACGCTTTTGTAACCAAGTTGAGCAGTTCTGGTACAGATCTGCTCTACTCCACCTATCTGGGCGGCAGTGGTTCGGAGTCTGGAAATGCTATTGCGGTGGACAGCAGCAACAGGGCCTATATTGCCGGCACCACCGAGTCGAGCGATTTCCCACTGAAGAACGCTGTGGACGACACCCTGGACGGTGCTGCGGACGGCTTTGTAACCAAGTTGAACACCACGGGCACAGCACTGGTCTACTCCACCTATCTGGGCGGCAGTGGTTCGGAGTCTGGAAATGCTATTGCGGTGGACAGCAGCGGCAGGGCCTACATTGCCGGCACCACTGATTCGCCTGATTTCCCGACGAAAAATGCACTGGACAGCACCTTGACTGGTCCTTCAGACGGTTTTGTGTGCAGACTTACTAGTGCCGGAACGGTTCTGTCGTACTCTACTTACCTGGGGGGAAAGAACTCCGAGACCTGTGCTGATATCGCGGTGGACAGCAACAACAGGGCTTATGTTTGATGTTTTTGTGAGCAAGCTTTTGCCTGATGGCAGTGATTTCGTCTTTTCCACCTACCTTGGCGGCAGTGGAGCTGACTCGGGCAGGAGCATTGCAGTGGACGGCAGCGGCGACAGCTATATTACCGGCGTTACCAGTTCGGATGATTTTCCAGTACAGAACGCTTTTCAGGCTGACCTGGCAGGCACTGGTGATGCCTTTGTGAGCAAGCTGGAAAGCGATGGCAGCGGTCTGGTCTACTCCTCCTATCTGGGAGGCAAGGCTGCCCGCCGCGGAGGCGGCGGCGGCGGAGGCGGCGGCGGGGGCGGCGGCGCCAGTTGCTTCATTGCCACGGCTGCCTATGGTTCGCCGCTGGCAAATCAGGTGAAAATACTTCGGCATTTTCGCGATCGGGTGTTGCTCCACTATGGTGTGGGCAGAGTGCTGGTACGGTCTTATTACCGTTATTCTCCGCCGGTGGCCCACTTTATCAGCAAGAGGCCCCTGTTGAGGCTGGCTGTACGGTGGGCACTTCTGCCAGTTATTGGCTTTGCCTGGCTGGCACTCAGACTTGAACCGCTGGCAGCGGGTGCCAGTGGGCTCTTACTGCTGACGGTTATGAGCGTGTTGCTCTACGTTATGCTGAGAAGCAGGGGCAAACATCCTACTACATAAAGGTTCTCAGGTAATGCATGCCGTGCCTGCCGCAACCGGAGGATTGTTGCACCGAGATTTGCTCAATCAGCGCGAGGACGGTACTGCACCTGGAGTGGACAGAGGAGGTAGGCGTGGTACAGCGGCTGTTACTGAGCGGGACTGTTATTCTGCTGCTGGTGGCATTCAACTGCGATGCACTTGCCGCTTCCTATTATCACAGGACATTCACTCGGAAGGAGATTGAGACAATGGAGCAGACGAGGGCAGTGATAAAGACAAAGTTTGGTGACATCACTCTCGGGTTCTTCCCGGATGTTGCCCCCAACCATGTGAGCAGCTTTCTGGACCTCGCCAGAAGCGGCTTCTTTGACGGCACCACCTTCCACCGCGTTGTGCCAGGTTTTGTGATCCAGGGAGGGGACCCTAATTCCAAGAATCCTGACAGGAGCACCCATGGCACAGGCGGACCAGGGTATTATCTCAAGGCTGAATTCAGCGACCGGCCGCATCTGAGAGGCACCCTGTCCATGGCCAGGGCTGCGGATCCTGACAGCGCCGGGTCGCAGTTTTTCATCTGTGTGCAAGCGGCGCCCTTTCTCGACGGCAACTACACGGTTTTTGGAGAAGTATTGGAGGGCATGGACGTAGTAGACAAAATAGTCTCGCAGCCAAGAGATGAGAGGGATAATCCCATCGAGCGCATCGAGCAGAGAGCCGCAGGAGCACTGATGAACATGATGGACGACAGGGAAGAAACTGCGAGGCCAGAGCAGCAAGACAAGGCCAGGGATGAAGAGTTGACAGTGTCTGTCAAGAAGTCAGACGAATTTCAGTTTGGTCGAGATTTTTTTACCGGCTGTCTGGCGATCATAGTTATTGCGGTCATTCTCTTTGTGATCATCCCCGTGTTGATCTTCGTCTTGAAGCTTAGCTTCATGTTGGTCCTTCCGGTGGGCCTATTGGCAATTCTGGTAATTCTGACCACATTTTTTGGGCGCATCATCAACATACTTCGGAAGAACTGGTGATAATGATGGCGTCTACAGTTTACTACGAGAGAGGGGAGTGGAGATGGCAAGGCACAAGGTTGGCATGTTTCGCCAGTACCCATTCCGGGTTGGCCAGAAAATCCGTATAGATGACGGCCCTCGTCGGGGAGACTGGGAGGTGGTGGGGGTGAGCGGCCACAAGGTGAAACTGCGCTGTCCTGTTTCTCTAAGAGAGTTCGAGTGGAATCGCTTCTGCTATCTGGTGGAGGAAAAGGAGGCGGAGTGGCCCCAGCAGGACTGATGTAAGGTTCG
>JAFDGZ010000209.1 GCA_019309045.1 Deltaproteobacteria bacterium
CACAGACGAAACGGGCATCGTAACCGCTTCCGTAGCCGTGCTTCTACAAAGGCTGCTCTGAAATCTCTCTGTCCACGTACTGGGAAAGCATTTCGGCGATTTTGCTGGGCGGCCTGATAACAAAGTAATGATCCACCACCGCATGCCCCATTTCATGCGCCAGGATTCCTTTTGAGACCTTCCTGGTCTGTAAATAGATGGTGTTGGTCTTCTGATAGTAAAAGGCTGGCGCTTTGATAAACTTTCCAGCCACCTGAGAGCAGACTCTGGAGACCTCGTCCTGATCAGCGAGCAGCCTGATATGCACCCGGAGATCTGGCTGAGGCATGTCCAGGATCAACTGGACTCTTCTGAAAAGAGTATCTACCAGTTCTCCCAGTGTTGCTTCCTCGGAAATCCCTGCTTGCCCGAGAAAAATTTTGTTCAGAGTGCGGGTGAAAGCGGTGGGACGAATCTTCCTTTCAAATTCCTGGAGCAGCCGGGCATCGTTGTAATGGATGCTGACAAGCTTTGAGTGGTAGACATGCTCCTCTGCAAATGCTTGCTTTACTGAAAGTGCGACAAGTAGCGTTGTGAGAAGGATCAGCCACTGGCACAGGCTGATAGTGCCTCGGTTTCGATTCACCTTGTCTCACCTTGCCCGAATGTTTCCTGAGGTCCCACCTCGATGCCACTTCATGAAGCATCCGGGCCTGGAGTTTTCGTTACAAACAGGCCATCTATTGTCTCTTTCAATTTCGCTACCTCTTCCCTCACCTCGTCCTGGCTCACATCCTTCTGGCCAACCTTTTCGTGTAAATGAAGCACCTCAGTCTGGAGACGGCAGAGGCGCTCATTGAGGTTCGCCGTCATCTGGTTTATGCTGGCTGCCAGATCTTTGAGCTGATCTCGCTGGCGCAGCTTCATCTGCACAGTCAGATCTCCCCCGCCTATAGTGTCGATCACCCTGGCCAACCGGTACAGCGGGCCAGCAATCTTGTGAGAAACATAGAGGGTTACCGCGATGGTTGCTGCCAGGAGGCCAACTAACACCACCAGGTTGGTAATGATCATTGCCGGCAAGATGGCCTGGGCAGTCTCCTGCAGAGAAAGGTGGTGATAGCGGTAGGTGGCAGTCATGGTGATAATAAAGCTCCGCTGGAAAGGTCTGTGTATGTACACGATGCGACGTCGATAGGGAATTTGCTGTTCAGCAGCCATGGTTTCGACCTCTTGTTCGTTCGTTTCCTTAACGGCAGGATGCCGCTGTCACAATTTCACCAGGCGCTAGTGGTTGATGACAAAATGAAAGTGCACGCCTTTCACCGGCCGATTGCTGGCGGTTAACCTTAAGGCTGAGCCAGCGGCCAGTACTACAATGGCGCCATGGCGAAATTGCTTGCCAGATTAGATAACAACGCAGGCTAAAGCGTGCGGCTACCGGCTCGTTGCCGTGCCTCCTATTCCCCCTCCCGCCTGGTTGACGGTACTGGTTATCGGGTGCACTTTCATTTTGCAATCAACCGATAACTGATAATCAGTTCATTACTGCAGCGCCCGGAGGTTGTCCTCATACACCACTACTTCCGCCCTGTCCTGAAGGCCTTTCATCCAGGCCTCCAGAGCGCTGGTCTTTTTCTCTTCCCGGATCTCCCTGGCGAGCTCCTCTTTCATCTCAGCCAATGGGGGTAGCTTCGCTTCTGTCTTTTTCATTTCCAGGTAGCGCTTTTCAACTTCATCGCTGGTTACAATGACCTCTTTCTCCAGCTCAGCCGACTTTCGCTGCAGCAGAGAACTGATCAGTGTCTGCTCCCAGTATCGTTCAATTGCCTGCCGAAACGTTTCCTCCCTGTCCAGACCAAGCTTTGTCGCCTGTTGAATGAGGATCTCCTTTCTGATCCGGCTGTCGAGAAACTTCCTCTTGTCCTCGTAAGAAAGCCCCTTGATATCGTGGAAATAGGCGGAGGCAGCTAACTCCCTGCGGAAATTGTTTTCTTCGATTACGTAGTTGTTCACCTTGGCCAAGGGCTTTGACTGTTGGCTGGGCTCTTTCCCACAGGAGTTAAGCAGCATGAACAATGCCACTGTCAATGTTGTAGTCCACGTACTATATTTCATCTTCTCGATCCCGGTTATGAAAGCACCAGGCACCAGGCAGCAACGGTACTGCCAGGCCTGCCGGTTCTCGGCCACGGCTGCGAGGCCCGTTTCGCCCGTTGGCTACGTCATGCGGCCTGTCATTGTCATCCCGGATGACTGATAAGCGATAATCAGCAGAAGCTCACCACCTCGATAGCCCCTCAGCCCAATAGCCTAATCTGCCATGCGCCCGGCGCCTGGCGCCGGGCCCCGTCTCTTAACTCCTTCCCTAGCACAATTCAGACCAACTGCAAAGCCAATGCCGTTTTCCTTTACGAATACAATCATCAACTATCAATTTCACCTTGCCCAAAAATAGAAAGGGAGCC
>JAFDGZ010000210.1 GCA_019309045.1 Deltaproteobacteria bacterium
TGCGCATACGAGGAACAGGTTGGCCAGACAAGGAAAATAATCAGCAAGCACACAGCTGCCGTCACAAAGGTCTCGAGCCGAGGTCTCAGAGCTGCACCTTCTGCACCATATCGTACTGGGGTCATTGAACTTGTCCTTGTTGATTTACTCTGCCAGGAGAGAATTTTGCTGCCCAACTGCTACACCTCTTGCCAGCGCCTGAAATGAATGATTCTATAAAGAAAAATGCAGACAATTCTCCTTCATTCCTGTGCTTACAGGAGTTGCATCTCGGCGCAGCGCAACAGCTGTTGTCGCGACCAGAGATGCGCTCCTACAATTCGGCCATACAGGTTGGCCTGACATCCTGAACAGGTCGACCGGTTCAGTCGAGCAATAACTAGTAAAGCCAGCAAACATCGTGCCGAACCGTCTGTCACTTTTTGCCCTGTGAACCTACCGCGAGCAGTTGCCCAGGGTGAATCGCCGCACCCGGCTCGAGTTTGTTCAGTCGCCTGATTTCATCGACACTCAGGCCATAGCGTTTGCTGATGCCATACAGCGTTTCTCCAGGACGAACCTTATGGTAGCGCCTGCTGGGGCTTTTTGCTGGCGTCAATGGCTGTGGTTTTGTGGCTGTCGTGGCCTTGTTGCCTGAGTCGAGCTTTTCGAACATCTCCATAAAAAGCGAAAACTCCTTGTTCTTGGCCTCAATTTCAGCAAGTCTAGCATCAAGCCAGTCGAGTCGATAACTCTTCTCGTCGAGTCGATAACTCTTCTCTTCCACCTTCTTCAGTCTGCTATCCAGGGATCTCAACTGCAAAGCAAGGCTGTTGTTGTCCACCCGCAACTTGATGATCATCAAGGCTAGAAAGAGCCCCACAACAAGAATGCCAACCGCAACGACCAGAGAGGTAGATTTTTTCTCGAAGGCATTGACGTATTCAAGAAGCGTCTCTTTCCACGAACGCCGATTGTTCTCGAGCAACTATACCACCCCTTCCAGTCAGACCCTAGCACACTCATGCGCTGACGGTATAAAAAGTGACCGTGGTAACACTCCTGACGTGGCCCTTCACGGCGCCACCTTTGCCAGACCGAACTTGTCGCCCGTCCTTCACCAGGCCTTCCACTATCATTACAAAAGAAAAAAATGAGGGCTTCCTGGGGCGCAGCCCCGCACCGGCTGATGACAGGGCCTCATTATTCCTCGCTAAATCTGCCCCTGCATGCAGCCACCCACCCGGGTGAGCAAGAGAGAGTCTGGCAGAGAGGGACAGGGGAGATTCTTAGCAGGAAATTCTTCTATCAAAGAGCCAAGGGTTATGTTATTCCGCTTCAAGTAGATGGGGTAATTGTCTAGTCCGAGCAAGCCTTTGGCCGAAAAAATTGTCATTGATACGCTTCTGGGCAAAATCCGCGGCAGCAGACTGAGAATCTCCCTGCTCGGGCATGGACTCGTGCCGCGCTGTCAACCTTGCAAAGGCTTGCCTTCAGCTTCAAGAAGCTCCTGCTCAACTTCCTCTCTAAGTTGTCTGATTTTGGTTAACCTGGAGGCCTGCAAGGCCTCCTCATCCTGCAATTTTCTCAAAAGGACTCTGAGTTCTTCTTCCTGGGCAACATCCATATCTGACCTCCCTGCTGACAGGCATGATGGCAAAAATTCAACAAGCCATCCAGGCAAGGATAATCATTCTATCGTTCGAGCCATGGTCAACAGGTCCACTGCACTTGCCTGGATGATATATTTTCGTTGCCGCTTGCCTTTAGGAACCTCTGCACTCGCTGCTCGCAGAGATATCGCCTAGAGGAACGACCCTTTGCCACCTGGCAGAGATAAAGAATTTTTCTAGAAGAGTTTCCTCTGGATTAGCGATTCTTTCAGTCTCTCCTTGATCTGAGCCATAACCTTTGATGCCGACCACAGACCTGTTCCTTCCAATTCCTCGAATACATCGACCCCTGCTGCCAGGAGGTTTTCAATAAACCTGCTGCGGCTCATTTGCGAAGACGAAGCAAGTTTATCAATCCTCTCGAGCAGCTGCGGCGCTATAGTAATCGCTATGGTCGGTCGTTGTCTGCCAGCCATTCATTCCCCTAATAAGCTAATTTATAGATTTGCTAATTGTATTGTAGTGCAATGCACAAGTCAAATAGTTTCCTCCCTGGCCAAAAAGGCTTGAGAACCGAAACTCTCAAGCCTGTCTTTTCCGTGGTGGGCGGGACAGGAGTTGAACCTGCGACCCCCGGCTTGTAAGGCCGATGCTCTCCCCACTGAGCTACCCGCCCGAGTGTTCATCATGCCATTAGCAGGTCAAGCCGCACTCTGTCAAGAAATTTCCTCATTTTATTGCGCAGTCAATTGCCTGAGGCAGCCAAATAAAAAAGCCCCAGCCAAAGGAAGTCTGGGGCGGCGTTCATGCTCTGGCAATTGGCTTGCTCCACTGCAACCGTCAATGAGCGGTGATATCCTTGATTTCGTCCGAAGTTGCTATGGTCTCCGGTGGTGGAATGGTCTCCGGCACCTCCTCCGGCTTCTTGAAGAGTTTATCCGGATCATCAAGTACCAGGGCCTGGGTGAGCACCTGATCCATATGCTCAACCAGGACCAGCTCTACTTCCTTGAGTATTTTCTGGGGGATCTCTTTGATGTCCTTGGCATTTTCTTTAGGAATGAGCACTTTCTTGATCAAGCCCCGGTGGGCAGCCAGTACTTTTTCCTTAAGGCCGCCGATGGGGAGCACTCGCCCTCTCAAGGTAATCTCGCCTGTCATGGCTAGGTCGCTTCGCACGGGCACCTTGAGCAGGGCGGATACAATAGCGGTGGCCATGGTGATGCCGGCTGAGGGGCCATCCTTGGGGATGGCACCTTCGGGCACGTGTACATGAATGTCCAGTTTCTGATAGAATTCCGGATCCAGTTCAAAAGCTTCGGCTCTGGACCGTACATAGCTCAGAGCAGCCTGGGCCGACTCCTGCATGACCTCTCCTAGCTTGCCGGTTATGGTCAGCCCACCTTTGCCCGGCATTATGGCTGTTTCGATCCCCAGGAGCTCCCCGCCCACCTCGGTCCAGGCCAGGCCAATGGCCAGACCGATCTCGTCTTTCTCCTCGGCTCTACCGTAATGGAATTTGGGCACCCCCAGGTACTTGGCCACACTCTTCTCCGTGATGCGCACCGTGGTTTCGGGTCCGTGCTTGACCACCTCTTTGGCCACCTTGCGGCAGATGGAAGCGATTTCACGTTCCAGGTTGCGCACCCCCGCTTCCCGCGTATAGCGGCGAATAATCTCGTAAATTGCGCCGTCTGAAAAGTGGATATTTTCCGGCTTCAAACCGTTTATCTCAGCCTGTTTCTTGATAAGAAACTGTCTGGCAATATTGAGCTTGTCAAATTCGGTATAACCAGGAAGCCTGATAATCTCCATGCGATCCTGCAGAGCCGGCGGGATGGTGTGCAGGGTGTTTGCTGTGGTGATAAAAAGAATTTCCGAGAGATCGTAATCCACGTCCAGGTAATGGTCATTGAAGGCAAAATTCTGCTCAGGGTCCAGCACTTCCAGCAGCGCCGCAGAAGGGTCACCCCGA
>JAFDGZ010000211.1 GCA_019309045.1 Deltaproteobacteria bacterium
GGAGCATCCAAATGGCAGTAGCGTTACAGAGATATCGTGGCAGCCAGATTTACTGCCTGGTTTATTGTCGGCTGCTCGAGGCGGCCAGGAAGAAAGAGGGAGTATGGTATGAGGAACTTCGCCAGATGATGGCTCTGGAGCCAGGTGCTGATTCGGCCAGGGAAATTGGCCGCCTTCTGGGCGAGATCAATGAGGAAGAGCACAGCAATGGCAGGCCATTGCTCAGCGCCGTAGCAGTGGACCCCACTACCAGAATGCCCGGTGAAGGATTCTTCAGATACGCCAGGCAGGTCAATAAATTCGCCGGCGAAACAGAAGAAGACAAGCGCCAATTCTGGCGGGATGAAATCCAGAAGGTATATGAAGTCTGGTAGTCACACCCTCAATCAATGATCTACTGCTAGTACTCCTTATCTCCCCCCAGAATACCGCCAAGGATGCCGCCGCCTATGCCAGCAAAGCCACTCTTCTCACCCCGCTGCTCGAAGCGCGCCGCTGCATAGAGCCGGTCCGCCAGACGAGAAAAGGGCAGGCTTTGCAGGTAGAGGAGTCCTGGGCCGGTCATCTTCGCCAAAACAATGCCTTCCCCGCCGAAAAGAGCGTTCTTGAAGCCGCCCACAAACTCGATGTCGTAGTCCACGGACGGAGCAAAGGCCACCAGGCATCCGGTATCCACCCGCAAGGTCTCCAGATCGCGGAGCTCTCTCTTCATGATTGTGCCTCCTGCGTGCACGAAAGCCAGGCCATCGCCCTCCAGTCTTTGCAAGATAAAACCTTCACCACCGAACAGCCCTGTCCCCAGTTTCTTGGTGAAGGCCACCTCGATTTCTATGCCTTCGGCAGCGCACAGGAAGGCATCCTTTTGACACAGAAAACTGCCGCCCAACTTGTCGAGCTCAAGGGGAATTATCTTCCCGGGATAGGGAGCACCGAAAGCCACACGGGCTTTTTCATTGCCATTGTTGAGAAAGGTGGTAATAAAAAAGCTCTCCCCTGTGAGCATTCGTTTGAACCCTCTGAAGAGTCCTCCTCCAGTGGAGGTTTGCATCACAATGCTGTCGTCCATGTACATCATGGCCCCGGCCTCGGCTCTCACACCTTCGCCAGGGTCAAGTTCCACTTCCACAATCTGCATATCATCGCCAAGAATCCGGTAGTCAATCACATCAGCCATTGCAATTCCTCCGACTGTCTGTTGCCAATTCAGAAAAGCCTGAAATTTACCGCCAGCACCAATATAATAACACCACAGACAGCGTCCAGCCACTGTCCTGGTGTTCATACACGCCTCAGCTGTATGTGCTCCTCTATCCAATCGGTGTTCACCCGGACGGAGCCCAGCAGCCCGGCATCTCCTCTGTGTACGCCACCATTGTCAAATAATGAAGGTAATTGGTAGCATGGCGTCATTCTATTGCTGCCCCTAGCGCAACCTGAAGCTTGCGCCTGCCGGTGGCGCTGCGCGCAGTTGCAGGGCTCACAGTGTACGGCAACCCGGATAATCAGTAGCTGCAGGCTTTAGCCTGCGTTTGCCCACGATCAACATCGTCTTTACATATATATCTATTTCCTGCTGCCTGACCACCCCCTGCCTGCTCTCCGCACCGCCATTTCTTATCTCGAAAACATTATCCTAAGATAAATATCAGACTATCTTTGAAGCATTTATTCTAGATTATCAGATAGTTGTCTGACTAAAGCCAACGGCAACCTAGCAGAAGAACTTTGTAATCCTATGGACGTGCAATTTTGTCAAGAAATTCAGATGGGGTGAGAATTAACACAGGAGGATCAGGAACGCTCAACATGTGCTCATCACCAGAGATAATCGCCTCAGCCTTACCGCTCAATGCACACCAGATGAACTTGTCGTCTTCGGGGTCATCTAGTATCACGGGCGGTCCCGTAGGCACGGTAATGATTTCAAACCAGGGAAGGATTTCAACTGAAATCAGATAGTCAATTTCTTTTTGGGACAACTTGAATCTGGGGTAGCTGAAAACCTTGAGATACTCCTTGAACACCGCCTCGGAGGCAAGCGGCTGAATCCTGCCGGCCTTCCAGAGTGGAATCAGCCTTGCCGGTCTCCCCCCGAAGAGCAAAGCTGAGATCAGTACATTGGTGTCAATGACAACTCTTTTCATTTAGGACGAGCCCATTTTATCGCCTCTTCCAAAGAGTTCTCCGAAAGCCCCAACTTCTTGATCTTCATACGTATATCCTCCAGATTCGAATGGTAGATCTTTACCGGTTTCAGAATAAC